>JAAYPD010000158.1 GCA_012520015.1 Methanomicrobiales archaeon | reverse complement strand
TCCCACTGCCCCTTCTCCATTAAGGTAACAAACAGGCTCCATCTGAATCTTTCTTACCTGTTCCATGCAGACATAATTTGAAAGAAATACCCCCCCTTCTTTAACAATTGTAGTAGATCTGGGAAAAACTGCGATATTTTTCCCCCAGTTGTGGATCATGGTCGATGTGACCCTGGCACCTTTTCCGACATAGATCTCGGTGACACCGATATGTGAACCGCTGTTTCGGCCGGATGAACTGGCACAGCCTGATATGATGTGAAGCTCTGAATCTTCCTCGGCGATGACGATATTATGAACATGCTGGATGGCTGAATCGGACAGGAGCAGGCAGGCCTGGAGAGGGTAAATGCTCTTTGTCCCTTTTTTCGCGATGATTACAAAGCCTTTTGGATCAGGCCTGGATGCTACGTACCTGGTATACCTGTCCTTATCTTTTGAGACGGCTTTCCAGATATAGTCAGAAACCCAGGGGTATTTTTCTATGGCCATGGAGAATGTCAGGAACTCAATTCCTTCGCAGTCGGATGTGACGTGGCAGACATCCTGGTCTTTCTGGAAAAAACTGCCTGACCTGTTCTTCATGTCTACTTCCAATCCGGTCAGTGCGAGCCATTTCTGATCCTCGTCGGAGAGATCCTTCATCTGGATATTGTGCATGTTTCTGCCCTTCTTCTCATAGGTTATACGTGAGTCCTCTTTATCACTCTGTTATATTTTTCAACATGGAAATGTTTTGGCTGATCAGCTGTATGGTTCCGGATGATTACAAAAAATTATATACGATCATATACAATGTTATAGAGCATCTGCATCGATGGTCTAGAGGTATGACTTTGGCCTTCCAAGCCAATAGCTCGGGTTCGAATCCCGATCGGTGCATCCGGACACCGGGCTTATGGTGTTTTCGAAGACTGAACGTGTGTGTTAACCTGTTTTTGTTATGTTTTTTTGGTATGACGTACATGGTTATTGTAACCGTTAAACTGGCTGGTCGATGAATAAGATCGAAATCAGAGTTTAATTGTCGTAAACAACTGAAAAAATGTCTTGTTTGGGATCCAGATTTTTACAGAGGTATTATTATGAGGTATCATTTCAACACCTTTTTCTTACACCCCTCCAAAGCTCCATAAGATAGCCCCATGAAACTCACCGACAACGAAATCAGGGACATCAACCGATACCTCGAAGCTGGAAAACCCCTACCAGATTCTTACCGCTTCCTCTTATTTGATGACAAACGAGAAGTTGAACTTGTTTGGAATGGAAAAACCAGCGAAGTCTCAACCGCAGTCCTCCCTTTCCAGATCATCGAACAAATAGACGAACCTAGAAAAGAAAAAGATACCAAAATTCAACAAACCCTCTTTGACCTGGACGACCGGGGCAGGCAGATCAAAGGATGGACCAATAAACTGATCTGGGGAGACAACAAACTCATCCTTTCCAGTCTGAAGAACGGACCTCTCCGCGAAGAGATTGAAAAACAGGGTGGAATCAAACTCATTTATATCGATCCACCCTTCGATGTTGGCGCTGATTTCTCGATGAGTATCGAGATCGGGGATGAGAGTTTCATAAAACAACCGGGAATACTTGAAGAAATAGCCTACCGGGATACATGGGGTCGGGGTGCTGATAGTTTCATTTCTATGATCTATGAACGGTTAGTGCTCATGAGGGACTTGCTTGCTGATGATGGGAGTATTTACGTTCATTGTGATTGGAGAGTGCAGGGGTATATTCGATTGATAGTAGATGAAGTTTTTAATAAAGAACGTTTTCAAAACGAAATAATCTGGAAAAGGCAATCTCCAAGTAGTAGTAAGGCACGAGCTAAAAAATTCAGTGCGGATCATGATACAATTTATTTTTACTCAAAATCACCTAATTATCAATTTAATCGGATATTTACAGAATACCCGGAAGAAGAAATAAAAAAACGTTTCAAGCAGAAAGATGAAAAGGGGCACTATAAGGATGCTGAATTAGCATCATATTCAGAAGAAACACTCAATCGATTAAAAAAAGAAAATAGGTTGATCATTACATCTGGGGGTAAATATCGTTATAAAATTTATCTTGATGAGATCGAGGGAGTCCTGGTAGATACCTTATGGACAGATATCCCTCCTGTTAATTCACAGGCCAAACAGGACACAGGTTATGCAACCCAAAAACCAGAAGCCCTCCTTGAACGCATCATCAAAGCCTCATCAAACGAAGGAGATCTAATTGTCGATTTCTTCTGTGGTTCCGGGACCACCCTTGCAGTCGCCGAAAAACTCGGCAGGAAATGGATCGGGTCAGATCTCGGAAAGTTCGCCATCCACACCACACGGAAACGAATGATCGGAGTCCAG
>JAAYPD010000157.1 GCA_012520015.1 Methanomicrobiales archaeon | reverse complement strand
CTCAATGCCGGATACTACAAAAGTAACTGTATTTCCTATGAGATCGATCCGTACCGTCTGGCCTTCAATTACAGGCCTTCCCCTCAGTTTTTTTGCAAGGAGAACTTCCGGGTTGTTTAGCGAGATATTGGTTACTGGCTGAAGAATTACTTTTCTGACATCATGTACAATTACTCTTCTGACAATAACCCGGTCATCTATTCCACAGCCGGCATTGCTCCTGATCTCGCCGTCGATTGCAATGTCATTTCTGCCCTGGGTAGTGTTTTGTGAGCTCCATGCTGCCGCGACTGCACGTTTGCTACCAAGAATCTCGATGAACTCTCCATTAACAATTCCAAGAGCACGCATCACTGCCGGATGAACACGGGCAAGGCCCTTACCTGCATCTTCTTCGGCAGCCCGGCGGACTTCAAGACGAATCCCTGATTTTCCAGTCATTTCTCTATTGGCAACGGTATGTTGTAATTTCGGTCACAATAATGTCCATTCTGATATCATGTTCCTGTGATGGTATTTCAGGAACCTCCTGAACCGAGTAGGCTATTCCAATCTTTCTGATATGAGGGTGCCTGGAGAGAAAACGATCATAATAACCTGCTCCATAACCTATCCTGCCTCCTTTTTTATCAAATCCAAGCATTGGAATGACTGCACAGGTAACATGAGAGGGATCTGCGGGGAGTTCGCACCCGACTGGTTCAGGAACGCAAAAAGTACTTGGCTTTAGTATATCCCTGGAGTTGATGTATGATAACCGAAGACCAGTATTCGCAGACTCGATAATTGGAACAATAACTTTCCGCTGATGCAATAAAAGATCTTCAATAAACCATGAAGTCTCTACTTCAGGCTCTTTTGCACAATATACCAGGACGGTATCGCAGGGATGGACCACCTGTGAAAGTGCCTGGCATATTCTCCTGCTCATCTCTTCCCTGGTATCCACAGGAATGTCCCATCTCCTTTGCCGGAGATCTGACCGGAGTGTCTCTTTATATGTCAGCATAACAGCCCTTCAGGATATGGTTAAGGGAAGACAGATTTAATGATGTAAATTTGTTCAATGGTCAACACCAAAGCGTTTATCCAGGCGGAAAAGTCCGGACATGACCCCGGCCTGCCAGGGTGCATCAGGCCCATCCCGAAAACCTGCTCTTTTCCAGTATCATAAATAAAAACCGGGTTACCTTTTTTACAGGTTATCAATACCAATGAATAATTTATGTGCAAAGACATATTATATTCTCTGCCTGATAATATCGTGTAGTCATCCACATCAGGTTAGTTCATAATATAGTATATTGCAAAGCTTTCTGGAGTAATGCAGAAAGTCTGCTCATGACTATGAAGTGCGATTAGTTATGGGCGCCCTGGAATAATCTTCATTTTATCCTGTTTATCCCGGGTCGCCAGGCAATGCACGACAACTTATTATTGGAATATCCGGAGACATAATGTATGATTAGTACTTTAATTCTCGTTATCCTGTGCCTTATTGTATTGGCCGGACTTTGGTATCTCTTAAAAAATACCATTAAGATTGTTATTAACTCTATTCTTGGGCTTCTTTTACTGGGTGCTGTAAAATTTTTACATATATTCCCGATATTAGGTTTTCCTGATATCAATATCGGGTGGCTTGCCGTTATTGTCTGTGCAATTGCAGGAATTCCGGGCGCTGTCCTTTACATGATCCTTCATGTGTTTGGTATGGTCTGATTTTGTATTGTGCAGGAACTTTCTGCAATGATGCGGAAAGTCAGCATTTTTCCATAAGATGCATTTAACCTGCACTCCCTGAAAAACCTTCAATTTCTTCATCTATTCCTGGTCATCAGGCAGTGCATGGTAAATAACCGGGACCACAATTACCTGTGAACTGACAACCGGTCCAGTTTCGTCTCTCAATGATGCCCTGAAATAATAATACCCAGGTTCCCTTGGGATAAACTGTGAGGACATCTCCGTGAAAGGTGATGTCATCTCCTTCTCCTGGAACAGGTACCAGTCAATATTGTCTGTAGAATAGTACAGGGACAAAAACAATTTCCCCGGCTCCGCATCATCAAGACCGGCCGGAGTTACAAAAAGGTCTATTTTACCAGGAACTTCTGCCGGGACTGTGCCGGTTGAGATGAGTAACTGTCCGGGGTGCACCGCCTGCACCGCCTGAATATCAATATCTTCCACCTCTGCATCGTTTACGGAAATTACAGATAATGGAAGGATGTTTGAGAACAGGGCTGGTCTTGTTGAATTACCCGCTCTTTTAACCGACAGGAGGTACATGCCTTCTGTCTGTGGGGCCTCTATCTTGCATTCAAACAAACCATTGGCATTGGTCAGGATCTTACTGCTGTTCTGGTACTGGTCCCATATCTTCTCTCCAAAATTGTACCATGAGAGCTCCAGGCTGGAGAATGGTTTTTGTGTCTCATTCTTTCCACAGTACCAGCCATAAATTGTGATATTTTGCGCTGGTTCCACTGTTTCATTGTCAATATATGCATCGATGGTTTCAGAAGAATAAGCAGTCCTTACAGGAGGGTTTATTCCCGGCTCAAGCGGTAATAGCATCTTAGGTTCAGACTGATGCCTTATACTATCGTACCTTTCCTGGTAATACAATGAGAAAGAGAGGGGATCAGGACCAGGCAGATGGTATGATATGTTCACGATGCCATCCGTCCTTGTCTGAAGCTGCACTGGTTCTGCAGGGAAGATACCTCCATTACCCCCCGGCACAATGTAAACCGGCACATACGAAACAGGAAGTCCATGGGATGTAACATGGCCGGTAAAGGACATACTCTCTCCAGGATAAAATTCTGACCTTTCTGGGATGAGTTGAACCGAAACATTGCTTTCCATTTCAGGGGGTGATACAGGCTCTGTCTCATTAATTGAAGGTTGATCCTGGTTTATCGCACCAGTCTCCGGCACTTTTAGCTGGCTACATAAGATCTCAAGTTTCTGACTTTTTAACGGCTTTCGGCTTTCTTCTTTATCATGGTCATAGATTGCCTGGTATGTATACGTTCCATAGTCAGTAAGGAGATCATGTGTGTAATATACACCAGTATCGTCAGTTGTACATAACAGGTAAACACTCTCACCGGTGCTGTTATTTCGTGTAATTATTATGTCTGATCCTGCAAGTGGTCCGAAGATACCTTTCATCAGTCCTGAAAGAATTATCTCATCTCCAGGCCTTGCATAGTACCTGTCTGGCTCAATAGCAAGGGTAAGCTCTGCTCCTATAGTCAGGTCCTTCTCATCACCGATGGCAAGAATGTCCTTCCACTCGTCATTACCCGTTGCAGGAAGGGCAGATGCACAGGAAAAAAGATATGACAGTATGAGTAAGGAGGAGAATATATGACCAGGAAAATGTTTGTTTTTCATAAACAGGCCTGCTGACTTCTCACCCAAGGTACCGGTAATGAGTATACCTTGACTCCAGCTCAGCTATTGATTGCGGGATAAAGACGTCAGATTTTTTACTCATCTTCAGTTTAATATCCAAGGCCTTTTCAGGGTTTAACCTGATGGCATTTTCATAGCTCTTGGTTCCTTCTGCAAAAAGATCCTGGCTTTTGAGGTTTTGATCGGCCGGGAGCCCTGCTGTCGGGATAGTGAGGAGAGCAAAGATAACATCTCCCCTCTTCTCCCATACAAGAGAATTTTCAGGGTCCCTTGCAAGTGATTCTGTATACATCTCAAGAGCTCTTGTATATTTACCCTGGTCAAGTGATGCATCACCGGACAGGGCATACTCTATCGCATTCTTCGGTGTTAACTGGTTTATCTGTTTATATGTACGGTCTGACTCATCATTGCGGTAAAGAGCTTTAGAGAGTCTTGCCTTTCTAAGCAGGTAATTAATATCTTCAGGCTCAAGGGCAAGTGCCATATCCAGCGTTGTTATGGTCTCTTCAAGTCTTCCCAGTTTTTGAAGATTTAATGCTTTTTTACCATAGTAATCAGATTTAGCCGGGAACCGGGAGATCAGGTAGTCATAAAGATCTACACAGGTATCGTACCTGCCAAAGACTGAAGATATATCTGACAGGAGAAGTGCAAAATTTTCCCGCATACCAGACGTATTTTCCCTGACATCAGCTGGCAGCAGGCCTTCTATTCCTTCCAGGAGAAGAACCGGGGTGGCTATTGATAATATAATAAAAATTACCAGGATTATTACTGGTATTGTAATTAGTCTCATAGTTGCATCAAAATATTCACTATTTTATTCACTATTTAAGTCCCTGTGATTATATTAAAAATATTCCCGGCCGGAAAGGAGCAGAGCAATCATTTAAGGTTTACCGGATTTATACATGCCTGGAATTTGCAGACATCCATGCAGGGGATACAGGTGTCTGCATCGGCAGCCTTATAGGTTAAGTAAACAGAACAAATCTTGTTAAATAGCGTTTGGTGTTGCCTGCATGGTGGATGTATTGGCAGGCAGGGGTGATGACAGACTTATGCAGTATTCAAAGAAAAAAATAATCATTTTTGCTCTTCTAACCGGTTGTATAACATTAATATGCCTCTCATCAGTCCCCGTCTTTTCAGATCAGATCTACACAATTGAAAGCCAGGGCAGATCCTTTCCTGTTTATGATTCGGTAAATTACAGGGTTCAGGAGACTATTCCGGGGGAGAAGATCGACGGGCGGAAGTTCTTTGTTTCAAGGCCTTTTGGTTACCTTGAATGCACGGAAGATACACATGCCAATATCTCGGTCAAAAAGACATATGTCGACAGGGTTTCCAGGGATAAAGCATACATCAGGGGGGAGATTAAGAACCTTGATGACAAGACCATCGATGTCATTGTCCTGACTTTTAACCTTTACAATGCAGACGGAGATCAGATAGGCAATGCATATGCAACGGTGGATTATCTTGAACCAAAAAAGACATGGAAGTTCTCAACCGATCCAATCAACCGGCCGGACTTTAAGTTTGAAAGGTATGGTTCGATATTTGTCGGTGTTTACAGTTAAATTAAAGGTAAAGGGAACGTAACTTCCCTGTTACCTTCTCTACCTGTCTGACAGATGTTCCGATATAAGACCCGGGGCTTAGCAGCTTTTCTATCTCCTGCGCCGGGATGATACCTGTTACTTCAGGAGTCCGTGATAAAAGGGCTGAGAGTGGCTCTTTTGTCTCAAGTGCTTCCATGCTCTTCTCCCTGATTATTTCATGAGCTTCCTGTCTTCCCATTCCTTTCTTTGTCAGCTCAATCATTATGGACTCTGCCATGTTGATGCCATGAAGCATGGAAAGGTTCTCTTTTATCCGGTCTTCCTTCAGGTTTAACCCTTCCAGGACAGAGATCATGTTTTTCAGGATATGATCGGCAAGAATGGTAGCTTCAGGGAATAATATTCGCTCCGGAGAAGAATTTGTCAGGTCACGCTCGTCCCAGAGGGTATTGTTCTGGAATGCCGGCTCAACAGAGGAACGGATGATACGGGCAAGGCCACATACCTGCTCGCTTTTTATCGGGTTGCGCTTATGTGGCATCGTTGGGGAACCAACCTGCCTTGCACCAAACGCCTCTTCAACCTCTCCTATCTCAGTCCTCTGAAGCGAGCGGATTTCAACCCCGATCTTGTCAAGTGTGGTGGCAACATTTGCAAGAAAACAGAAATATTCCGCGTACCGGTCACGCTGGATGATCTGGTTTGAAACATCAACAGATGAGATTTTTAAAAATTTCATCATCTCTTCCTGTATCTCGATTCCCTTCTCCCCAAGGGCTGCCTGCGTTCCGACAGCACCGGTAAGCTGCCCTACACAGACCCTGGGTCTCATCTGTCCCAGCCTTTCTATATGCCTGCCTATTTCACTTGCCCATATGGCAAAGCGAAGACCATAGGTGGTAGGGACACCATGCTGGCCATGTGTCCTTCCTATACAAACCAGGAATTTTGTCTCTTCTGCACGGTTGAGAAGGACCTCAAGCAGCTTTTTTAACTTCTCTTCAAGGATGATCAGTGCATCCCGGAGCTGAAGGCCTGTTGCCGTATCAAGGATGTCATTGGATGTTGCCCCATAGTGAATCCACCTTCCTGCATCCCCACAGACTTCCGATACCGCCCTTACAACGGCCATCATGTCATGGTGTATCTCATCTTCTATCTCTTTTGACCGTTCCAGTGATGCATCGTGCGCTTTCTTTGCAATTATCTCCGCGTCTTTTTGGGGTATCATACCAAGGGCCCCTTCTGCCTTTGCAAGGGCAATCTCTGCGTCAATAATACATCTGAACCTGTGTTCCTCGCTGAAGACCTGTTTCATTTCAGGTGTGCCATATCTGAATTCTATCGGATGAATTGCCATTGCATAATTGTTGGACTCCATGATAGTTAACCATGTGAACCCAGGGGATCTGGATATTCAAAACGCGGTGATCTTTTATAGGCTGGAGTAACTGATGTGATGATATGATTACTGACAGGGAAAGGGCAGCTTTTGAAGCTGGGATAAAACTGGGTGCATTGTATCACCAATGGGTCGGAGTTCCGGTCTCCAGCGAGTCTGCAACATCCCTGGAGAAGGCAATAGAGAATGCGCACATTCAGCAGCCTTACATGACAGATATTGCAGTCCGGCTTGACAGGGAACTTATGATACCAAACTCTTTCGGGTACAGTGAGCTGTCAGGTCTCATGTTTGACGTGGAACTGACGGTCAGGGTAAATGAGGCTTCATGCCATGCCTGTATCACGCGGGAAGGCGAATATCCAATGATGAGAATAGAGTGGATGGATGAAGACACCGAAGTATCCGGTCCTTGATGATCATATCCATATCGATCCAAGGAATGGAAAAGGCATAGAGGCTGTAAAAGAGTTTCAGAGATCTGGAGGGACCCATATATGCCTTGTTACAAAGCCTTCCTGGTCTCTTGGGATTTATCCTGTCTGTGGCGAGGATTTCAGGGGGGTTTTTGACGAGACCCTTCAGATTGCAAAGCAGATCCGGGAACAGACCGGAGTAGTTGTATTTCCATTACTTGGAGTGCATCCTGCAGAGATTACTGTCATGTCTGAACGGATGAGTCATGCCCGCGCCGCTGAGATAATGAAAGACGGCCTTACTCTTGCAGCTGGCCTGGTCAAGGAAGGAAAAGCGACAGGACTGAAATCCGGCCGGCCACATTATGAGACCTCTGAGGAGATAACCCGGCTTTCAAACCAGGTATTGTTACATGCCTTCTCACTTGCTTCAGATGCAGGATGTGCAATCCAGGTTCATGCAGAGTCAGGTCCATGTGCAGACATGGTTGAGATGGCCTTGTCCCAGGGAATGGATCCCGGTCATGTTATCAAGCATTTTGGAACGCCTGATACACCACTAATCCCGTCTCTTGTTGCAAAGCATGAAGAGATCCCGCGGTTATGCAAGGAAAGCCGTGAATTTACCATGGAGAGTGACTACATGGATGATAACAGCAGACCCGGGGCAGTCATAGGGCCTAAATCAGTACCTCGTTTTACCCTGCGGTACATGGAGCAGGGCATCATCACCGAAGATGACCTGTACAGGATCCATAAGTACACCCCTGAGAGAGTTTATGGAGTTGAGATAGAGATCTGAAAAGTAGCTGAATAGTACCTGAAAAGTTTTTCTTCCTGAGGGGCACGTTAATATCAGGATGTTACTTCGAATCCACCGTTCGGCTGAAAACAGGGAAGTAATCGGCCTGTGTGACCGGGAACTGATAGGAAAGACCTTTACAGAAGGTGAAATCTCCATATCAGTCAGTGAAGCCTTCTTTGGAAATCAGCAGGTAACGGAAGAGGAGGTCGTTCGTATACTCATGGATGCTGATAATGTCACCATCTTTGGAGAGCGTTGTTTTGCCCTTGCTGTTTTCCACGGTCTCCTGGAGCCTGGCTCCTGCCGGCTTATTGAAGGTATTCCATACTCAACCATCATACGATTATAAAAACGATAAACATGGACTTACAAGAGGCAATTTGCCCTAAATGTGGTGGCCCGTCACCATCCGGAGATATCTGCGGGAGATGTCGTGCATCAGGAGCTGAATGGTTTTCATGTGAAGGCCGTGTCAGCCTGGTGCGGTGCCCTAACTGCAACTCCATGCGGGATAACAATGGCTGGGCAGATTGCGAACGGTCCCGTGAAGACCTGGAGTATGAAGCTGCCATGTCAGCCATACGCCTTAGCCAGGACATTCAAAAGCCGGAGATATCTGTAAATCTTGTTGAGAATAGTAAAAACCGCTCATTTGCCCATATTTCCATCACCGGTTCACTCTATGACCGGCCGGTAGAAGGAGCATGTGTAGTTGAGATCTTATGGCAGTATGACTCCTGTGACCGGTGCAGCAGGTATCATGGCAATTACTGGCAGGGGCTTGTCCAGCTCAGGGCCGATGGCAGAAAAACGACCCACGAAGAGCAGGAATGGGCAAAGCGGATCGCTTACCAGGCAGAAGAAGAGTTACAGCTGCTTGGCGACCGGCTATCTTTTGTTACAAGGATGGAAGAAGGGCGTGAAGGCCTTGATATCATCGTAGGGACCCAGACCCTTGGAGAGCAGATCTCAAGATACATCACCAGGCGGATGGGTGGCAGATTCACGCTTCATCCAACCCTTATAGGCGAGAAAGAAGGAAGAAAGCTCTACAGGATCACCTATGCCGTCCGCCTGCCCAGGTACACAAAAGGAGATATCATCTATGTCAGGAATACTTATGGCGAGATCCTTGGCGCAGAAGGAAAGACGATAAGTTACCTGGATCTTGCATCTGGTATCCCAAGGACTGTCCCTGAGTCCACCTCATCCAGGTACATTGGTTCAGTAAAAGACGGAATTCCAATGATGGTCATCTACCAGGATGGAGAGATGCTTGGACTGATGAACGAGGAGACAGGGAAGACAGAGGAGATTCCGGTTCAGTCATGGCGAAAGATCGTATCCGGCGAGAGGATACATATCATTCGTGATGATGACCGGGTAATTGTTGTCTGACATCTATGAATGTCCGGGAGATCCCCCGCCGGGATATGAATGAAGTCTTACAGGATCCATGGGTTGACACAGGCAGAAGGCCCTGGATATCAGGGGATATTGCTTATGTTCCAGTGCGTGACGGGTATCCATATACCATGGCCCTTAAAGAGAGGAGAAGAAAGGGCAGGGGATACCAGAAGATCGGGTCCGTCATCGCCTTCCATGGTGAAAAGCCGGACTGGGATGTCGTATCCGAGGTAATTGACTGTCATAAGCCTGAAGCTGTAATCTGGTACCGGGG
>JAAYPD010000156.1 GCA_012520015.1 Methanomicrobiales archaeon | reverse complement strand
TCCTAATGAATCATAGGGTATCACATGACCCTGGCTCCTCATCTGATCGGCCTTTCCACCATACACTACAAAGGATCTCTCTGGTTTTTGACCAGATAATCCATTCCAATATTCGATATTCTTAAAAAAATCTCCGGCTATTGTCCTTCCGGCTTTCATCTCAACAGGAATTAATTCAGTCCCTGCCCTGTCAATCAGACAGTCTATCTCATATCCACTCTTATCTCTCCAAAAATAAAGATTACTTTCTAATCCCCTGTTTAACCTGTATTTCAGGAACTCACCTAAAATAAAGGTCTCAAAAAGCCCTCCTTTCATAGGATGGTTGAAAATCTCTTCAGATGAACGAATTCCGATAAGATATGCGGCAAGACCTGGATCAGTAAAATAGAGTTTTGGCATTTGCACAAGCCGTTTGTTAAAATTTTTGTGGTGAGTTCTTACCAGAAAAACAATGAAGGATGTCTCTAATAGTGATAACCAATCCTGGGCAGTTTTATAGTTTATTCCACAATCATTTCCAAGTGAGGAAAAATTTACAATCTGTCCAACCCGGTTCGCACACATTCTCAGGAATGTCTGGAATAATGAGAGATTCTGGACCTGTTTTAATTGCCTGAGATCCCGTTCCAGATATGTCTGAACATATGCAGAATAGTAATCAGATGGAATGATAGGATCGGTATACAGCCGGGCATAGCACCCCTGAAAGAGATAGTCTTCATAATTATTTTTGTGAATTCCATTCCGATGTAACTCATACATGGAGAGGGGGAGTAACTTGAGAATTCCAATCCTTCCTGCAAGGGACTGGGAAATCTTTTCCATCAACAGGAAATTCAGGGATCCGGTAAGAATGAACCGGCCAGTCGGGTCCTTGTTGTCGATGATTCCCTGAAGGTAGGAGAATAACTGAGGAACATGTTGAGCTTCATCAATAACTGCCCCTGTTTTAGTATATTGAAGAAGAAATGTCCGGGGATCTTCTTCAGCAAACCTCCGGGTATCCGGGTCTTCAAGCAGCGCATATGGCAGATCTGGAAAGATATGTCTGACTAATGTCGTTTTTCCAGATTGACGCGGTCCGATTACCGCAATAGCAGGAAATCCTTTGGCTAATTGTTTCAGCTTCTCTCCGGAAGTTCTCTGTATTATCATTTTTGTCAAATTAGTATTGCAATTCCTAATTTGTCCTGTTGGTAGAAAATAATTCCGGTAAAAAATTTCATGAATGAAGGGAGAATTACCAATAAACTCAAATAAATTAAGAACATACCATCTGCCTCATTCAGGTAAATCTCATGCATATCATTAACCAATCCTGTTCTGACCGGTGTATTGACGATGCCATAGCTTGTGAGTACGAGCTGAGTGACCCGGCTGATCATCATCTCCTTGAGATATTACAGGAGCTTGGAGAGGTTACAACTCGAAACCTTGGCACATTAATTCTGTTTTCCTGTGAAAAAGAGGTATTGGCCCACATTATAACTGAACATGATGACTTAAAAACTCCTGCCAATTCCATAGGTGATCAGTAATACTCTCAATCATTGCTGGAGACTGA
>JAAYPD010000155.1 GCA_012520015.1 Methanomicrobiales archaeon | reverse complement strand
CCTTCCTGCACTCTATCTTGGCTATCAACGGGATATCTCCTATACCTTCTTTTGCAAGCAGGGCACGGGCATCTGATATGTCTTTTGCTGAACTGACAAAGGAGAATGCCATGTAGTCAGGCCTGACGGCTGCTCCACGCTTAATATATTCAGCCAGCCTGGGTCCTGCATATGGAATATCTGGCCTTCTTCCAGGAATTACAACTCCCATACCCTCCCGGATGGTTCCTCCTGATATGACGGTTGCCTGCATCACCTTCCCTGGCTTTACTACCTGTAAAGTTACTGCTCCGTCGCCTACAAGAACTATATCTCCAGGACAGACATCAGGGATACAGTCAGGAGGGCTTACAAGGACTGCCCCTAAAGAGCCCTCTCTCTCCCCTGCTAAAATGATATCGTCACCGGCCGTCACATCTTTTGGTTGGGACCCGGCCAGTACCCGAAGTTTAGGGCCTGGAATATCAACAAGGATGCCTACCTCCCGGTTCAGCTCTGCGGCCATCATACGTACAAGGCCTGCTGCTTTTACATGCCATGATGGATCTCCATGTGAAAAGTTCAGGCGTATAATATCTGCCCCTGCCAGTATCATCTCCCTGATGACATCCGGGCTTTCTGATGCAGGGCCCATTGTTGCGATAATTTTTGTTCTTATCAGGGTGCATGGGAAGTCTTTGTAAAAAGGACCTGCTTGTCTGCTCATGGTAAGGGAGATGTAAGTTCCTGGAAGATAAATAATAACCTTGTTTTGAGAATATTGAATTTGACAACTGTTGTGGCAGAACTTATTGTCAATATTAGAAAGGTTCACCTGTAACTATGAAGTGAAATGCGATCGGCATGCACATCTTTCGATAATCTTCTTTTCATTTTTAAAATCCGGAGCTGTTAAGCAATGCACTATAAGCCAGTGTAATTATAACAAGGTACCAGGATGGTTATTGCAGAACGTGAAGATACATTGTTATCTTTGATGAGACAGGCAAAACAGACCGGCCTTGGAGGAAAGCCGGAAGATATCGCCTGCCATACAGGTCTTTCGGAAGAGAGAGTCCGGGAGATATTATCTGATCTTGAAAAAACCGGTGAAGTAACTCACCAGGAAAATGGAACATATCACCTTAGCCCGTCAGGAATACAGGCTGCAGAAGTGATCATGAGGAAGCATCATGTTCTTGAGACTTTTCTGCAGGAGATGCTTGGAATGGATCATGAGCTTGCCCATGCCCAGGCCTGCACGATGGAACACCATGCAACTGATGATACAATAAACCGCCTTCGCAGATTCCTCAGGAAGGACAGGGGATGCCAGGTGGGATGCCCGGCTTTTACAGGCCTTCCTGGTCATCATGGTTATATGGGTCATCATGGGAGACGATGCGCTTTTAAAAGCCTTGCAGACTGTTCCAATGGTGACAAGGTAAGGATAGATGCCGTCCGCGGATGTGGCCGGGGAGGAAGACTGGCAGATCTTGGTCTTGTTCCTGGAGAGCGGGTAACTGTAAAACAGCGAATGGCCGACACTCTCCTTATAAATGTGAAGGACTGTGATATTGCGATCAGCCCTGAAATTGCCAGGTCAGTCCTGGTAGAGGTGGAAAATTGAAGATAGGGCTGATAGGCAACCCGAATGTTGGTAAATCTCTCATTTTTTCTCATCTTACCGGCATAGGGGTTGAAGTCAGCAATTATCCAGGTACAACGGTGGATATCCGTTCAGGGGTATCCTGTATTGACTATACTTCAGTTGAGATAACCGACCTGCCTGGTATTTACTCCCTGGACGGAGAGAGTGATGAGGAACGACTTGTAAGAGATCTGGTCCTCTCAAACTCCTTTGATGTGCTTGTTGTTATCCTTGATGCCGTGCATCTTGAACGTAACCTTTACCTTCTGCTCCAGGTTCTTGAGCATCATATCCCATTGATAGCCGTCCTGAATATGGCCGACGAAGCAGAGAAGCTTGGCATACATATCGATACAAAAGCCCTGTCAAAGATAACCGGGGTTCCGGTGCTTCTGACCTCTGCGACTCTTGGGAAAAATATTGCAGATATCATTCCTGTTGCAAAAGAACGTGCTACAACAGGGACTTACCAGGTTGCATATGATCGCCATATTGAAGCGGCTGTCAGAACACTGATGCGGGTTTCAGACAATGGCCCTACACGTGTTCAGTCTTTACTTGCCCTCCAGGGGATAGGAACCGATGCCACGCTTCTTGAGGCAGCAAAAACCATATCAGGCGAGATGGACGAGGAACACAGGATGCCTGTATCTTCCATCCTTGCAGGCAACAGGCATCATGCAGCGTCGGAAATAAAGCAGCGGATTGTAACAAAAACCCCTGGAAGGGAGACGTTCGGGCTTGACAACTGGCTTTTAAAACCATTTCCCGGTATTCCTCTCATGGTTGGAATCCTCCTCTCCATGCTTCTTGCAGTCTTTTTCATAGGATCATTCTTTGAAGATCTGATTGTAGAGGCATTTGAGATATGGGTACTTGCCCCGCTGGCTGCCGCATCTCTTGATCCTCTTGTATACGAGATCCTGTTTTCATTTATCATCGCGATACAGGCTGGACTTGGTATAGCATTCCCATTCGTCTTTACATTCTATCTCCTGATGTCTGTAGTTGAAGACACGGGGTACATGAGCAGGATTGCATTTCTTGCCGACAGGATTATGCACAGGTTTGGCCTTCATGGCCAGGCGATAATTCCCATGGTGCTTGGTCTTGGATGTAATGTTCCGGCAATAATGGCGATCCGGCAGATCGGAACAAAACGGGAACGCCATATTGCAGCCTTCCTGATTACGATGGTTCCCTGCTCTGCAAGAACGGTCATCATCGCCGGGATCGTATCGGTCTTTATCGGAATTTATGCAGCAATCTCTATCTACCTTATAATTCTGGCCCTTATCCTGCTTACTGGTCTTGTTCTTTCCAAAGTAACTCCAGGAACACAGCTTGGCATGGTCCTTGAGGTCCCTCCTCTTCGGGTCCCTTCACTTGTTATGGTCCTGAAGAAGGCATGGATTAATATCAGGGAGTTTTTGTATATCGCCATGCCCCTCCTGATGGTAAGTAGTGTATTCCTTGGTCTGATTGGCTTTTACGGTTTTTTAACGGTGATTGAGAATATTACTGCCCCGGTGGTTCATGACATCCTTGGCCTGCCACCTTTTTCATCAACAGCCCTGCTCTTTGGCATCCTCAGAAAAGAGATGGCATTTGAGACACTTGTTGTTCTTGCAGGAACGGCCAACCTTCCAGAGGTCATGACAAATATTCAGCTTTATATCTTTGCCCTGGTTAGCACGCTCTTTGTTCCATGTGTATCAACAATAGCCGTTCTTTACCGTGAACAGGGGCTGAAGACCGCCGCCCTGATCTCATTGTATACAGTGTTCCTTGGATTTGCTGCAGGTGCTGTTTTCCACTGGCTTAGCTTACAGGGACTTTTATTTTAGTCAGTGATAATGGAGCCATAATGGACACTCACCCAGTAATCATCGGAGGAGAACACCATTACACCTCCACCACCTTTCCTGTTTTAAACCCTTATACCAGGAAGACCATCGCCATGGTCTGTGCAGCCGGACCTCATGAGGCTGAAAAGGCAGTCAGGGCTGCTGAAAAGGGCGCTATTATTATGGCTGCACTGCCTGCCTGGAAGAGGTCAGAGATGCTCTTTCGCCTTGCTGAACTGGTCGAAGAAGAAGCTGATGAGTTGACGGATATTATCATCCGTGAAGGCGGCAAGGTCAGGAGGTCTGCAGCAATGGAGGTTGTGAGGGCTGCAAAGACCATACGCCTGTCAGCAGAGGAAGCTGTACGTATCCATGATCAGGTGGTTCCAATGGACGGGAGCCCACAAGGTGAAGGAAGGATAGCCATGATCATGCGTGTTCCGGTAGGGGTGGTTCTTGCCATAACGCCTTTTAACCTCCCGCTTAACCAGGTCTGCCATAAAGCAGGCCCTGCACTTGCTGCAGGCAACTCATGCATCATAAAACCATCTTCCGCCACACCTCTTACCGGGCTTAAGTTTGGCGAGCTGATGCTCCGCGCCGGGTTTCCAGGCGAGACTGTCAATGTCATACCCTGCAGACCGGATATTGCAGAAAGTATGGCGACTGACAAGAGAATTGCATGCCTGAGCTTTACAGGAAGCTCCCCTGTCGGCTGGCATCTCAGGGCTAAAACCCCGGCCAGGCAGGTAATCCTTGAACTTGGCGGCAATGCGGCGGTGATAGTCCATGACGATGCAGACCTTACCCTTGCCGCATCCCGTATTATCGAGGGCGCATATTCCCATGCTGGACAGGTCTGCATCTCGGTACAGAGGGTTTTTGTGCAAAGGGCCGTTTCAGACCGGTTAACTGGGGAGCTGGTATCCAGGTGCAATGCACTTACCCTGGGAGACCCTGAAGATCCTGCAACAGATATCGGGCCCATGATAAATCCGGAAGAGACGGAAAAAGCCATCCGGAGGGTGAAAGAGGCAGTTAAATCCGGAGCAGAAGTCCTGTGCGGGGGAAGGATCTCTGGCAATATCCTTGTCCCTACCATCCTTGCCGGAACAGAACCTGGCATGGAGGTAAATTGTGAGGAAGTCTTCGCTCCGATTCTTACCATAACTCCTTATGATTCGTTTGAGGAGGCTGTTCAGATGGTAAATGATTCAAGGTTTGGCCTTCAGGCTGGTGTCTTCACGAAAGACCTTACACTGGCGATCCATGCATCCAGGCTTATCCAGTGCGGTGCGGTATTAGTAAATGATATCCCCACATTCAGGATTGACAGCATGCCGTACGGAGGGGTAAAAGAGTCAGGAATCGGAAAAGAAGGCCCATATTTTGCCATTCGGGAGATGACAGAAGAAAAGCTTGTCATCATCCGTCCATGATTAATCCACCAGTAAGAACCAGAGAACATAAATTATAATACTGAGATATTCTGGTATACTGATTACCGGAAAAGGGGTCCGGTTGTGCCAGTGCAGATGGGGTCATTTATGAAGATTGAGAAGAAGCTGCTGATGATCATCACCTTTATCGGGGCACTCGTAATCCTTCTTCTCGCGTTTTATTTCGTTACAGGTTTTGATTCCGGTATTAAGGATATAATCGGTGCGTTATATTTTGCTATTTGGATTACTGCCCTGGCAGGACTATGGCTTTACTTTCTTAAACCATACCTGGACGAGCGTCCAAAAAAGAAGGAAAAAAAAGATACTCAAACTGTTACAAGCCAGTCCATACCGGTTCAGTCCCCAAGATCCAATCTTCCTCTTCGTGATCGGATCCGCGAATATGTATCAGAAAGAAGAAAAGAGGATGGTCTTCCGGTACCTGAGCCCCTTCGTCCATCAGGGGCGTCCTCACCAGCCGGCAGGGCCTCATCTCCATTCTCTGGTCAGGTTGAAGGTCATGTTCCAGTTTCAATGCCTTCCGTTACCGTGGGAGAAGAAGAGATGGAGGACTTCGCACCAGGGGAAGGAGAGGGTGATCTTCCATTACCTGATGACTTTGATGACAATGGAACAGGAGATCTCTTTGGCGATGACTCCGGAGAGGAAGATAACGGGGTTTCACTACCTGGTATAGGGGATGAGGGGCTTGACTCACTTGACAATGACATTGGAGATGAAGAGCCTGTCACAGAGTCTGGCGATCTTCCTGACTTTGAAGGAGATCTTGAACCTGACATGTCAGATTCAGGCCTTGACGATCTTCCTGGTGATGATGTCTGGATGGAAGAACCTGGGGAATTGCCGACAGGTGAAAGTGACGAAATCAGTGACGGTGGCCTTTCAGACGAAGGACTGCCAGACCTTGATATACCGATGGATGACTCGATGATGGACGAGGATATCGGTGGTGATGACCTGGCGGACATAGAGTTTGAAGATCTTGAACCAGATGAGATCTGATCGACAATCCAAAGATCCAATAATACCAGGTATCATGGAAGATATAACCGTACCAGACACATCCCGTTCCTGGGAACATCTGCTAAATCCCGGAGTCTGCTGGATTGTCTGTACTTTTGAGGACCGACTGGAATTCTGTCTTTTGCAGGATGATCCTTCCCTGGCATATTCCCAGGGCTGCATGGAGATTGAAAAGGTTTTCCCACCTGATATCGCCTTCCTTCTCCATGAAATTGTCCGTGATGCCTCGAAGATGAAGCCTGGTGATGCAAAAAGGATTGCACTTGTCATACCTGGGACCGAAACCGGCTGGCCATGCATGATTTACCGTCTTTTTTCCGGTCGTTTCTCTCTCTCCTGGTTAAATGGCAGGAATGGAAATAATGAACAGGATTTCTGCGACCTGCGTGAACATTTAAGAAATGAAAAGGCGGTAAGGAAGGCGAACGAAAAACAGAACTATTTCAATGCCATCGTCCGTCATGATATCATGAACCTGATAATGGGGATTAATGGATACATGGACATCATCGATGAGATAGTGGATGATGAAGAGATTCACCTTCTTATAAGAAAGAGCAGGGACCTTGGTGAACGAGTCCGAAGGGTTGCAGAACTTACAAGGACTTACCAGGACCTTGGCAACTGTCCGCCTGAGTATGTAGAGGTAGCCCGGGTGATGGAGAAGATATTCGAACGTCACGAGTTTTCAGGGAAGATTATTAATGATGTTCAGGTAAACGGGCTCTTTGTTTTTGTTGACCGGATGTTTAATACGGTTATATATGAAATAGTGAAAAATGCCCTTCAATATGGAGGAGAAGGTGTTAAGATCAGGGTCTTTACTGAAAAAGTGCCTGAAGGAATAGCCCTTATCATCATGGATTCAGGCCCTGGTGTACATCCGGATTTCAAGGAACGAATCTTCTCCAGGACATACGAAGACAGGAGGGGATATGGTCTGTACCTTGCACTTGAGATCCTTGATATCACGGGGGCAGCCATCAGGGAGACCGGGACCTATGGTGAGGGCGCAAGGTTTGAGCTTATCTTTCCACCAGATGCCTACAGGTTTGATCCCTGAGCAGAATTTTCCCGTCCCTGTAAACTGAATATGGAAAGCAGGTCAGAAAATCTGTCAATGACATGGTCTGATGAAAATTCAGGATTATATTGTGGGAAGCTGTCACCATACCTGGCATAAATTGTTGTAAACCCGAGTTCATTCCCTGGTATGACTTCCCTTCTGACCGAGTCACCTACAAGCCAGACAGGTCCTGATGCTGCAAGTTCTCGAAGTGCCATCCTGAACGGTGTATGGTCTGGTTTTCTCTTTCCTGACCTGTCCGGGGTGACAAGTACAGGAAAATAGCCGGCTATCTCACATTTCTTAAGCCTTCGTTCAGCCTGAGCCTGGTCGGCATCGGTTACTATTGCCATCTTGATCCCAAGGGTTTTGATATGGTTTAAGGTATAATGGACTCCTGGATAAGGGCATATATGTGCTATTTTTATATCTTCAAACAGACGGGCGGCATGGTCTGCATCTTCAGGAGTATACACTCCTTTTGCCATCATGTAATCTGCTATATGCCGCGTGTCTTCGAATGAGTATACCGGTCGTAGGAAATGTTCGAATAATTCCTGTTCATCTCCGGTCCCAATGTACTCCGTGACTGCCCTGCATGCAGCATACTTGGCATCGATGAAGTTACACAGGGTATTATCAAGATCAAAGAGTATTGCATCGGGAAGGCCATCGACTGAATTTTTCATGAGCGTTAACATGTTGTCTTTGTTGCAATAGTATGTTTGTCATAGTAATCCTGCATACTTCCTAAGCGGTTCATGCACGGATCCTCAATATGATCATCCTGAGCCTGCCTGTGCATGGCATTGTCTTTTTCAGGCTGGTATCGGTAAAGCCATATTCATGTATCACTTATATTTTCATCCGGTTGTTTACGGAGGTGTACGAGACACTTATTGTCTTGGGTAATATGAGAAAGGATCTGACGATATCTCTTGAAGAGGAATGTATAAATGCACTGCTCGAAATTGCAGAAAATAAGAGATCTACACTTTCAGCACTTATCCGGGATATTTTCTCGTCTTATATCCAGGCTGTAACTAAAGGAAAAGTGCCAGACTTTTCTGACCTGGCTGCTTTTACAGGTGAAACGGCAGATGATCTGGAATCGTCCGTCAGGCTTTCAGGAACGGTTGCAAGACATGGGGTCCTCATTGCCGAACTTGAACGTCGGGTATCCCTGCTTGAAGGAAGGTCCGCAATTCCTGACATTCAGCCAGTCCAGCCACAGACATTCATACCTGCCCCAGGTTTTACTGCAGTTACATCACCTGTTGCAGCAGCAGTGATGCCGCTTTCTGCTGGTATTATCGATTCAGATATTCCACTGGTCGGGAACCTTTCAGAGGAGGCCCTTGTAAAAGCCAGGCAGCCTGTTGCTCCGGTGATGGATGCCATGGAGATGGGCTCGATAAGGATCGTTGCTGAAAAAGAGTATAGCCAGACTGAGGCGGCTGTGGCCCTTGGCGTTTCTGTATCTACGATAAGGAGATATGTAAAAGAGAAGAAGATACCTGCAAGAAAGGTTGGCAGGGCCTGGCTTATATATGGTAAGGATATTCTCGCATATGCGGGTGAACAGGACTGACCAGAGACTATTTTAATCGAGTCACTCAATTATTATACACCGGGCATTCTCCGGTGTGAATGGTGGGGTTTACACGGGGGTCTGCCCTGGGATGCTGCATGCAGGGGGAGCATGCGAAATAATTCGAATATTCTGATTTACCTGGTAATTTTCTTCCTTGTACTGCCGGTTATCATCATGCAGCCGCAGCTCTCCGGAGGACCTTATGAGATTGTTCCTACCAGGAATCTTTTTCTCGTGACCGACTTTCCATCTGATATCAGGGGAGAGGATGAGATAGGGGATATTGTCCCATTATCATCGGAAGCTACTGAAAGTTCTCCCCAGCCGATGACCATCTCTGCACCTCTTCCTGCCGCATTTATCATGCCAAAGGAGAAGCTGGCCTTACAACCAGATTCTGTTTCTGACAAACCGATGGGGAAGGGCTGGGCTCAGGTTAACCTGTATTCATCGGTTGAGAGCCCGACCGAGATGATAGAAGACAGGCAGAGATACATGGCATCAGGGTTATTTAACGTACACGTGTACCACAATTTTGCCGGATGAAAAAAGAAAATACTTATATGTT
>JAAYPD010000154.1 GCA_012520015.1 Methanomicrobiales archaeon | reverse complement strand
GATATAAATCTAAATCTGTTCTTTTTGAACTTGACATTTTAGAGTTATGACTTATTTTTATATTTGAATCACAAACAGTTATCAGGCTTATATAATCTGAAGGGGTTTTTATTCGGATGCAGGATGAAAGGGGATTTCGATTAATAATTCTGATACTGGTATGTGTGTTTACCTGTGGTTTTTCTGCTCCTATGATCTGTGCAGATGAGCTTGAAGAGAATATTACCACCGATAACGGTAATCTGTCGGCAGAATGGGTCGTTGACTTTACCGCCTCCCCGTTTGAAGGGTACCCCCCCCTCTGTGTCCAGTTTACTGTATCCGGTCCGGACGGTGAATATACCTGGGATTTTGGAGATGGTACAAGCTCAAATGCTAAAAATCCTGTTCACTGCTATAAGCAAAAGGGCTCTTACTGGGTGAAACTGAAGTATTATTATGGCTCTGTCGCAGGGGAAGTTACAAAGCCTGACTGTGTGAAGGTAGGCGATCCGGAGATGTATGTTGATTATTATGCCGAACCTTCTTCCGGCCCTGCGCCATTGACCACCCAGTTCACTGTTATTGGAAATCCTGTGAATATCATCTGGCATTTCGGGGATGGAAGTGATGATACAACCGAGCTGAACCCAAGGCACCAGTTCAGGGAGCCTGGAAATTACAGCCCTACTCTTACTTACTGTATATCCGGCTCCTGTAACAAGATCTCCAAGTTCAACTATATCGAGGTTGGTCCTGGAAATGAAGTAGATTTTATTGCTGAAAGGCAGAACGGGACTGCTCCGGTATGCACCAGGTTTATTGTGCGTGGGGAGGCTGAGACATTTAAATGGGATTTTGGTGATGGCACCAGTTCATTTGAAAAAAGCCCGGTCCATTGTTACCCGGAGCCCGGACTATATACCGTCTCCCTGACTTACACGGTGGACGGTGCTCCTTATACCATCAGGAAAGACCGATTTTTAAGATATCTTCCTGCATGGGCTCCTGACTTTACCTATGGTCCGACCGTGGGAATAGCTCCACTTTGCGTTGCATATGACATTGTCAACCCTTCCCAGTCATGGGAATTTAACTTTGGTGACAGCAGCACCTCTGCCAGTGCACAGGCCACCCACTGTTATGGAAGAAGCGGGAACTATTTCCCATCCCTTACCTACTGTTACAATGATTTATGTGACAAGGTCGAAGGAAAAGAACCGGTCATCGTTCATCAGCCTCGTATCCTTCTTGCGGAGGGCTCTGTCCCTAATGAATACAAGTTCAGCACCGATGCACCTGAGGGGCTTAGATACTCCTGGGATTTTGATGATGGTGCCAGGGCCGAAGGGCCTTCTCCCACACACCGGTTTGAGACTGAAGGCACATTCCGTGTCTCCCTGGTTGTAACCGGTTCATGCGGGTGTAATGCAATAGCGACCAAAGAACTTAAGATAAAGCCCAAAGAAAAACTGGACTTTACCGCCACTCCTTTAGCCGGATGTGCACCTCACTGTGTGCAGTTTAATGAAAAATCCCCGGAGATACCACTCTCACGTCTGTGGGAATTCGGCGACGGGGAGACCAGTGAAGAGAAGAACCCGTTCCATTGTTTCAGGTTTCCAGGTTCATATACGATAAGCCTGGCCGACACATTTCCAGACGGCACTGAAAAAGAGGTAAAGGAGAATTATATCACTGCCCACGCGGTGCCAAAGCCATCTTTTACCATGTTTCCTCCACATGGCGATGCCCCTCTTATGGTGAAATTTACAGACACGACTATCGATTATTCTGAAAAGAGGTACTGGAGTTTTGGAGACGGAGCATCAGGGTCAGAGAAGACTGTTGAACACCGGTTTGATGAGCCGGGGGATTATAATGTGACACTTACGGTATGGGGTGCAGGAGACTGTTATGGAACAAAATCCCAGGTTGTCCACGTTTTAAAGAAAGAAGACTCTCCATATGACTTTTCCGGCCTTCCAAGACGAGGCAGTGCTCCTCTTTGCACCTCATTTAAGGTGACCGGACAGATCCAGCAGTCAGAGCTTGACTTTGGTGACGGGCAGAAGACAAGTGAACGCAATCCCTTCCACTGCTATGATACCCCCGGGATTTACTCCCCGGTCCTCCATGCGTGTGACTCAGTGACCGGGTGTGAAGATATTAAAAAACCCGCATATATTGTGGCAGTCTCTCCATATTACCTGAATATTACCCTCTTTCAGGGATGGAACCTTGTATCTGTTCCTGTAACTCCTGAACCTGGAAGTGATACTATGGATATTCTATCCATGGTGGACACTGCAGGACATTCGATCTTTTCATGGAACAGTTCATCTGGTTCATGGACAAGGCTTGCAAGAACAGATAAGATCTCTCCCCTTTCTGCTTTCTTTGTATATTCACCTGACATGGTGCAGGTTCCTGTCAGAATATCAGGCCAGGGGCCTTTGTATAACCTTAGCAGGGAGCTTGATGCAGGATGGAACCTGGTAAGCTTTGCAGATGTGATGATGGTTTCAGCTGATGAGGCATTCCGTTCGATAGAGGGATTATGGAGCTATATTATCGGGTACGATGCAGAGAAGCAAAGGTATGCTGTCCCGGTTACAAATGGAGCTGACAGTCGCGATGCTTTACTTGATCCAAGACAGGGGTACTGGATATTCATGAATGGGACGGCCCGGATGGTTGGAAAACAGTTATAACTGCTTCCAGACATGTATGAAACGCTGGACTGCAGTAATATGACCAAAGATTCCAAAGATAAGTAAAACCCATGCAAAGATGGACATCCCGATAATTAATGCGGAAGAGATGAGAGATGCGATTCCTGCCCCGATAAGGAGTATGAGCCTGTCAGCCCGTCCCAAAAATCCTCCATAAAACCTGCCGATTCCCACTGCCTGTGCCTGGGTCCCAAGGTATGATGCCATCAGAACACCGGTCAGGCCAAAGACTCCTACCTGCCATGGACAGAGCGGGCCGGCGAATATTCCGCAGATCATGAAGATATCTGCATACCGGTCGACCGTGTGATCAAGAAAGTCTCCTCTCAGGCTCTGGATGTTCATAGCCCGTGCAATTGAGCCGTCAAGGGCATCGAAAATGGCATTGAGCAGGATGCATAATTTGCCTATCCCGATCTCAGACAGGTAAAACCCGACTCCTGCCACCGCTGCAGCGACAAGGGATATCGCCGTGCAGCAGTCTGGTGTTATCTTAAGCCTGATACATGCTGAGACAACCGGATCGATGATCGGTTTTACATGGTCACGGTATGAGTCAAGGGTCATATCATATCACCATACGGGATAAGCCAGTCAACAATCCCGATTTCAGGCTCTGCATTTCCCCTGACTATCTCTTCAACCTTGTCAGCACAGGTGATGATATCCATGCCGGTTGTGTCGATCTCGTAAAGAATATCCCTGCCATGAATGTCAAATGCCTCTGCCAGTGCAACGTCAAGGATCTCTGACTCCACGTTCTCCTGGATCTTATCTTCGGAGTATCCCCTGCCTGAAAGTCTCTCTTTTAATATATCAGGTCTGCATCTTAAGATGACAATCCTGTCAGCCTGGAGATAATGAGCCATATGTCCCTCAATTATCCCCTCAACAGGAGTAAATTCCAAGGCCCAGCGTTCATCATCGATGATTCTGGTATCCCGCTCCTTGTCTTCACCAAGGGTATATGGCCCGGTTGTATCTGAAACATGTGTGACTGGGATGCCTCTTTTTTTAAGTTCCATTGCAACCGATGTCTTTCCTGTTCCGGGTGTCCCGGTAAGAGCAATCATCATATCTTTCTGAGTACCTCAAGGAACCGCGTGTTCTCCCATTCTTCTCCAATACATACCCTGATATAATGATCCTCAAGGCCTGGAAAGCTCCTGCATGATCTGACAAGCACCCCGTTTTGTGCAAAATAGTCAGCAGCCTCGTCACCGGTGAAAGGGGAAACATCGACCATCACAAAATTAGCTCCGCTTGAAAGGACTTGTCTTCCTGCCTCCCTGGTAAATATGTCCCTCCACTTTTTTACAAAGCTGATGGTCTTATCAAGGAACTCCTGATCCTGCAGGGCCCCGGTTGCAGCAGCAGCCGAGAGATTATTAAGTGCAAAAGGTGTTGCAGCTTTCTCATATATCTGCCTGAACCACCCTGGAACAAATGCATAACCGACCCTGCAGCCGGCAAGCCCAAACACTTTTGACATCGTCCTGCCTATGATGAGGTTTTCATAATCGTTCATCAACGGACGGTACTCTTCGGCTGAAAACTCAACATATGCATTGTCCAGGAAAAGGATTCCGTTAATGTCTCTTAGTATCTCTTCGATATCAGAGACTGGTGTTACCGTGCCTGATGGATTATTCGGAGTGCAAAGAAATGAGATCTTTGCATCCCTGGCAGATGAGATGAAAGAGGAGATATCAACGGAAAATTCCGCATTCCTTGGCACATTCTCTATGGTTCCTCCCTGTGCAGCGGTTGCAAGGCCATAAAAAGAGAAGGTAGGCGTGGATATTGCTACCTTGTCACCAGGGTTAACAATGGCCCTGATACATGTCTCGATAACCCCGTCCATCCCTGCACCAGTGACAAAAGAATATTTGCCATGGAATTTCTCCAATGCATGGATGAGATCAGGCTGGGTGGTATCAGGGTACCTGTTTATCGTATCAATTGCTTTATTTATCTCATTTATTGCAAAGGAGGATGGGCCGAAGGGGTTTTCATTACTGGCAAGCCTTGCCACCTGCGAGAACCCGAACTCTTCTGCAATCTCTCCTGGTTTTTTTGCAAATACGTAGGAGGGACCCTGGCGGTAGAGTTCGCGAACCAGATTAACAGACCGACCTGATTGCTGCATCGATGACTTCGCATCCCCTGTCTATCTCTTCAGGACTTATCACAAGAGGCGGTACCAGCCGGATATTGCCATGAGCAGCACAGTTTACAAGGACGCCCTTCTCCATGCATGCCTGCTGAACTTTTGAGCATGAATCTCCGATGGTAACCCCGACCATAAGGCCAGCTACTCTTGTATCATGTGCAGAGAGAGCCTTTTTGATCCTTGCCCCTTTTTCTGCCACTGAAGGGAGCACCTCTTCTACAACGTCAAGTGTTGCAATTGCTGCTGCACAGGCTACTGGTCCTCCTGCAAAGGTGCTGCCATGTTCTGATTTTGAGAATTCAAGACCGTCCCGTGCTATGATTGCCCCCATGGGAAAACCACTTGCAATACCTTTTGCCAGCGATACGATATCAGGCTGGATCTTTTCATGCTGGTAGGCAAACCACTTTCCTGTCCGGCCAATGCCTGTCTCAACCTCGTCAAGGATCAAAAGGACATCTTTTTCGTCACAGATCTCCCTTACTTCCCTCAGGTAACCTTCCTGTGGGATTATTACGCCTGCTTCTCCCTGGATCGGTTCAATGATCACACCGGCGGTGTCCTTGTTAATGGCCTTTCGGATCGCCTCTGCATCCCCGTAAGGGACAAAGGAACAACGGGGATTTAACGGAAGGAATGGTTCCCTGATGGCAGGCTTGTGGGTGCAGGCCAGGGATGCCATGGTCCGTCCATGAAATCCATCTTCACAAGCGATAAATTCGGTCTTTCCCGTTCTTATCCTCGCAAGCTTTATGGCTCCTTCATTGGCCTCGGCCCCGGAGTTTGAGAAG
>JAAYPD010000153.1 GCA_012520015.1 Methanomicrobiales archaeon | reverse complement strand
CCATGGAGTCTCCCCGTTGTAGAGCACCAGGGGAATGATTGCTGGTAGTGGTTTTGTTGGTGAGATATGTTTAGTCCTGACCAGATCCTGCCAGAGTAATGAAGAGTATGACATCACCCTGATCGGCATTAACGGGTCAGGCTGGGACTGGAATTCAATGAGAAGATAAAGAATCAAAGATTTATCTCCCCACCTGACCTGCCAGATGATATCATCTTCCCGATCTCTCAGGTCATCAGTCACATAACTCCCGTTACATCGTTTCAAAGTACTCAGATCGCAGACCTCTGCAAGTTCCTGGTGAAGGAACCCGCGGATAAGATCGGCGACCATCTCCGGATGACTAAACAGCCTTTTGTAGGGATGAACATGATCTGTCATGTTTTACCCGTTTTATCAGCCACCGAAATACCAGGCTGAATATCCATAATAATATTAGAGAAGATGGATAAAAAGTGTGTGATTGGGATGCGGTAATTGAGATTAAATAACCAATAAAGGAAGAAATATCAGATTAAAAAATCCCTTTTTGATGGGGGGGTTTAAATTCCTAACTCCCTGATTACATGCTGAAGATCATCCTGCGAGATGACCCCGTTTTTATGTAACCTCTCAATATCTGCTCTCACTTCTTCTTTGGTAAACCGTTTATTTTGCAGGTACTCTTTGAATGAAATAATTATACCTTCTATTCTTCCTTCGGTCCTTCCTTCCGCCTTTCCTTTCGCTTCTCCTTCAGCTAAGCCTTCAGCTTTACCTTCCGCTTTTCCTTCTGCCTTATATTCAGCAATCCACCGGTTAATTTTTTCAGATATCATCGCTTCTCCTCCAAATGGATTTGGATTTTTTATTTCTGTATGTCCAGAATCAAAATAGTATTGAAAAATTTATCGTTTACTAAAAAAATTATTGAAAGAATTGTGGATAAGCATTTATGACTGAAAATGGTGTTATTGAAGGTCGGGCTCGACAACTCCCCCCTGAGTTCCAGCAGAAAGTTCTGGATTACATAGATTCTCTTTTACTTGATATACAGAAAGAAAAAATCGTGAAACCAAATTTCAGTTGGGCTGGCGGCCTTTCTGATATTCAGGATGATGTTTTTTCCCTTCAGAAAAAAGCCCTCCTTTGGCGTGACACTGATGAAGTATCTGATTGATACCAATATACTTTTTTTATTTCATGTGGTTTCTTCGGAAATCCTATTGAATTATCGTCAATCCCTCAAATATCTTTCGAATATACCTGGGATTTTTCTGATACACCACATGGCTTTTCGCATGCATCCCCCGGAATGTTACACCCACCGTCTTTTGGTCGGTGACCCAGATGATATATGCATCAAAAGGTATTTCGGTTGGAATTCCTTTCTTTTTTAATCTGCCTTGGATAAAGGGTTCATACTCGGTTCTGAAGGTTTAGCAGAGGTTTTGTTTCTCCCGGTCCTTATCGGTGTCGTATGCAAGTCCGTTTTCAGGTAATCGTATCATTCTTTCCATTCATCATGCCCTAATGGGGCTGCGTTCAGTTCATTCCGGTACATCTGCCACCTGGGCATGTGACTGGTAAGTATATCACAAAACCGGTCATTGTGCCGTTTTTCAATCAGGTGAACCATCTCATGAAGGACGATGTAATCAATGCAATGTTCTGGTTTTTTGATCATCTCAAGATTTATCAGTATTCTCCCGGTCTTCGGGTTACAACTCCCCCATCTGGTCTTCATCTTCCTGATGACAAAGGCATTGACCGTTACCCCAAGAATAGCCTCCCATTTTTTAATACTGGCCGTTACTATTTTTTTTAGTTCGGATCGATACCATTCGGTCAGGATCTTTTCTTTTTTTTGGCGGTGGTCTTTGGCCGGGGGACATGCTCACAGAGGAGTCGTATCTTTTCCAGGACTTCTTCCAGTCGTTCCTGTGCTGCATTGACTCTGTCTTTGAGGAGGCCTTCTACATCCTTCTTCTCAAATTTACCGAATGCTCCGGAGGTGTAGTCCTTTATTGACTGCTCAAGGCTTTTGAAGAGGTCGCGGTAATCGACGATATACCCGTATTCTTTATCATCTCCGTCAAGGCGGTTTACCCTGCAGATCGCCTGAAAGAGTCCGTGGTCCTGCATCTGTTTATCGATATAGAGGTAGGTTGCAGATGGTGCATCAAAGCCGGTAAGGAGTTTATCCACGACGATGAGGAGTTTCATCTGGCCAGGTTCTTCGACAAATTTCTTTTTTACCTCTATTTCAAACTGTTCTGCCTTGGTAATGGCCTGTTCAGGGGGGAGACTGAAGTATTCGGAGAGCATCCGTTTGTATATCTCATACTGTTTTAACTTCTCGTTTAAGCCTTCTCCACTGTCTTCTTTTGAGATATCACCAGGTGATGGCTTGTACGAGGTGACGATGGCACATTTTCCGTGTAATTCTGTAGCGGCGAAGAGCTCATAGCAGGTGCATGCCTGGTAGATACTGCTGACGACGAGGAGGGCGTTTCCTTTTCCGCTCATGAGCCGTGGCTTGGTATCCATGTCGTTCAGGATAACGTTCGTTTTAATAATTTAAATTTATCAATCCAACTTCCTAAATCGTCTCATCTCCCTAAATGCCTGATAGATCTTATCAAGACGTTCAGGATCTATTGTGGATGGATCAGTGATGCTGAATGTGACATCAATTTTGATTCTTTCGCTAAAAACTCCAACATGGTCAATAATTTTGGTATAAAATGACATCCACTCATTTGGATCAAGTTCTCCAGTCCATGTCTCAGGATTCAATTTAGTATCAGGATTCTCTTTCTTTTTGACAAATACGGGAACACTAATTGATATATCACCTGATGAACATGTGACATGATACTCACCTGGAGTTTCATGAGCAGATAACACTCCTTGATCTGAAATTAATCCTGCATCTGTTGTCCAAGTAATTGATGGAAGAGACACCTCATTTCCGTTCTCATCGTATCCTGTTGCTTTGAAATATCCCGTTTTTCCAGAGTAAATAGAATTGTTAATTGATTGAATTTCAATACGTGAGATCTGTTTTGGTTTAGATATGAGATCTTTGTATGTTTTTGCTTTGTCTTGAGGAATGAGGTACATATCCTGGCTTATTTCAATATTTGAGGGTGGTAAACATTCAAAGTAATAGAAGGGATCATATGTTTCATCTCCCACTACACACCCATACCCAAATGTACCATCCTCAACTCCCCGCTGTATACAGTCGACAATTTTCTCCGGATACAATAATCGTGGAAAGATTGGTGATGCATAAAAGGTATCTCTAACATGTTGTGTTGGCCATTCTACAAATGCAGGAGGCCAGTTTCTCTTTAAAAAATTCGGAGCGATGCTATCTGTAATTTCCCCGGTTAATTCGAGATGGTGAAGAATGAGCTCGGTAATGTTGTTTGCAGAACTTGAAGTATTCATGCCAAGGTCGAGGATCCGGATGGTATTACTCTTATCCCACAGTCCAAGATGGATGTATGTTCGCCAGACTGCTTCTTTTGCATCACGTTCAGACTTTTTAAGACCCAATTCTACTTGATTTCGTTGATCTTTATCAAATCCCGGCTCGGGTTTATCTTTCAGGTCAAGCCAGGCCAGATAGGTTCTTACCTCTTCTTTCAAAGCATGGATATCATCAGGAATCACCCATATGAGTGCATTCTTGTAAGTTCTCCCACTTGTACCATGCTCTTCAGTCATTTTGGTAATCGTGCTGATAGTTTTAGCGTCCGTTACAGATTGTTCGGGAGATAATATGACAAGCTTTAAGCTGGGTGTATTTGATATTTGATTGCTCTGCTGAGGGTAGAACACTTTATCAATTCTATTTCCCTGAGAAAAGACTGTTTCAACAATCTTTTTCATCTCCGATTCGATTTGTGGGGCTACCGCAGCTTTACGGTCTGCAACCACTTTAACAAGATTGGGTACAATATGAAACCAGTACTTTTCCCCATTTGAATGAAGATAATAACATATCCCCCCAGGAGGAGCAAGAGCATCAAGAGTGGTCTCAATATTCATCACATCAATGTCAGGAGCACCGAGAGCGAGTCGAAGTTCAGGTATGGTCGCCTCTTTTTTCGCCTGACCTCCGTTCGATTCTAAGAATATTGCCGTTGCTACTTTCAGATGAAGCCTCGCCTTTTTAATCTCTTCTCCTGCTTCCTGATCAAGTCTGATTGCATGCGATGTGGTTGCACCAGCAATATCAGTAGTAACCGCTGCTTCGAGGCGTCTTTCCCCAAGTTGTTCAAAGACTGCAATCCGAAAATTTGAATCATCAAGAGGAGCGGTTCCGGGATCAATTAGAAGATCCTTATGAGCCCCCTTGTATCCATCCCGATATGCCCGGGAAACCCAATGTGCAAGAAGTCTCAGAACACCTCTTGTCTGCTGAAATTTGGGAAGTGCCTGCCATTTCCGTTCAAATACAGAGATAGTCAGGGGATGAAATGGATATGATGCAGCAAATTCCTTATCAGGCTGCTCGGTCTGAAACCAGTCGGGAAGAATATCCCGGTGTTCTATTATCCATTGAGAATATTGTTTGATCGTCTCATTTGCTTCCTTTGGAAGCCCGTCCCATTCAAAGAGTCTTCTTCTGATGATTTCGTGTGTTTCCTTTCCTGCAGATATCAGAACTGGTTTTCCGATCCTGTCAAGCAGTTTTGTGAGACGATCATAATCACTCTGATCTTCTGCAGTCATTTCAAGTTCTGATGCTGGTATTGAGACCACTAATACCACATTATCAAGGCCGCGAATAGTTTCAGAAAGGTTTTGAAGAAATGCATAGAGTTGATCTGATAATCCCTGTTTCCGATACCTCGTGACATAATTCATCAGTTCATCGATGAGGATAAGGCAGGGAGTATCATTCGGAATAAAAGAACGGATGACATCTCCACCTGGAGCTTCAAGTTTCTTCTCCTGGATCAGTACTTTTCCAAATGATTCCATCCCTCCAAGTTGCCATGCGATCTCTCCCCAAGGGGTTTTCCGTACCGGAGTTCCATCTGCGCCCCCCCGCCCGGTATTAGAATCAAACTCAGTACCAACAAAAACCGCCACCCTGGCTTTTGGTATCTGACTAATCTGTGCTGCGTTCAGAACAGGAAATACTCCGGTGTACGATATTGCATCCGGGCCTGAGGTTGCCAGATGATAAAGTAATGTGAGGGCATGGGTTTTCCCCCCTCCAAATTGTGTTGCGAGATTAAAAACAGCTGAAGTCTCGACCTTCTGGCCGGATAATCTCCTGATTACCTGACTGGCGAGGAATGTGAGATTTTCGGTCATATAGGTGCGATCAAAAAAGCGTCGTGGATCCTGATAATCCGGCGGTGCTCTTCCATCACGGACGTGATCAAGATGGACTGCAAACTCTGCGGTGTCGAGTGGCCGGCCTTCACGGAGATCTTCCCGAGGGGTAACGACCTTATACCAGGGTTTTGGGGGCATATAATATATTATATCGAGATTGTTAAACAATTTTTTGTTTTGAAATGTGATTAAAATTTAATAAATATTTTAAATTGGGGTATATTTTTCCAAAGCTATTATCGCTCTATTAAGACTATTGGAATGTAACCGTGCGATGTGGGGATCCCAATGTCTGGCAACAAAATCGCATAATAGCGGATTGTATCCTCTTCCAATTTTCGCGGATGTTCCTTTTTCAGGAAGAATATCCTCTTGAATTTTTTTTGGAGCTGTTCTTTTTATTATAGAGAATAAAAATTTCTTTCCATCTTCTGTAGCATCGGCTCCATTTGGAATATTATACTGACAACGCAATTGTTTTGGAAAATTAACAATATCTGCATATAACCAGGATTCCACTTCTGGTACTGCTATTCTGAAGATCAGATTTGGATTTTTTTCTTCAGGTAACCATTCTGCAATTTTTACTGGTGCGCAAGGTGTGGTGTCAAGATCTGTCAGAACAAAATATGGCATCATTTGTGATGCCTTATTGAAGTTATGAATCCTCTTTTTTATATACCCAAAACCACTTCCCGGAAAAAAGGTGCCAGGATAATATTTATCTCCGAAAATTCCCATAATCCTCAACATAACTGCTTTTTGCAGTTCATCTTCATAAACAAGGTTTATTGATATCATGTCATTATGAATGGAAGAACTCTTCGAGATACGCCTGTTTCATACTTTCAGGTGCGGTGTATTGAAAAATTATATCACTCATAGGAAAACCCGATTCTAACAATCCCCGAATTTCTTTAATTGATGAAGCTAATACAGCCTCAGAACTTTCATTTTCGGGTTTTAGAATTATCACTTCTTCTGCACTGATACTCTTATCCCAGATAAGATCGGCACTATGAGTACTGATAAAAACCTGCCTCTTTCTCCGTGTTGCTTTATCCAGTTCATACATAATTTTTGGAAGTTCTCGAACTATCGCAATGTTGAGAGATAACTCGGGCTCTTCCAGGATTAATGGGGCATCCCTTGGTTCAAGGAGTGACCATAGCAGGCCGATTAATCGTAGTGTCCCATCAGAAAACTGTTCTTCCTGTTGTTTTCCAGCTCGTGGTCTCCAATGCTCATATCTGGCTTCCAGATGAGGGATTCCTAATTTATCAGTTGTGAATGAGAGTTCTGTAAGGTGGGGAACAAGTATTCGCAATCTTTTCTCAATATTTTTAAGTCGGGAATTTCTTGTATTTTCCGGTGTTTTTGCGAGTAGTTCTAAAAAGTTGCGGCCATAGGGATCATCCGGGAGATTTGGACCGGTAAAAGCCTGAGGATGTCGTATTAGTTGAGGAACAATATGGAAATATCTGATATCACTTAAAAAAGATGCGAGTACTCTGAATTTTCCATTTGCTGATGTCTGTTCAAGGTGAGTTTGAGAAAGGAGGGTTTCATCTTTGAGGTCATCATCATCTGGTCTGGAGAGAATAATCTCTCCATTTTTTAAAACGGTCTCATAACTTACACAGGGATCATGCTTTCCATGAGCTTGTCTGTTTATACCCAGACGATATATCCAATTTACAGGTATTTCTCCTGGTTCTTCGATATGAACCTCGATCTCTACCTGTGAATTTGTTCTTGCTGCAAGACAGCGGAGTTTGGAGATCCCGCCTCTTCTTTCTAATGCATCATACAGGCTTCCTCCTTGTTTGGATATATCATGAAGGAATCTGAATACATCTAAAAAATTTGATTTTCCAGAAGCATTAGGCCCAACAATGAACATCCTTGATTGAAAAGTGACATCAACATTAGAGAAATTTTTCCAGTTCGTCAGTATTAATCGTTTAATCATCATATTATAACCCTTGTTCCTTCTATTTCATAATAATCTTGCTATATAGAAAATGTACGTTTTTTGAATCAAATCATCATAACTGGTTAAGATAAAAGAAGGATCTTTTTGTTTCTGATCATAGAGATATTTGAGGAATTTGTATCTCTTCTCATCAATTACTGGATCGGCCATCCCATCACAACCCAAGTCCTTTCTTTCTCGCTAATACTCCATCCACCCATCTCTTCTCCTCTGTTCCAGGTGGATAAAGCGCCGATAATGACTGAGCAAGTTTCCAAAACTTCGGATCGCGGGCGTTTTCAAGGAGAAAACTTTTCAGAGCCTCCCCTCGACCGGCCTGGAATAGAATCATGCTCTGATGAATCCGATCAAGGGTTGTCTTACCTGGGGGTTACTTCCCCAATCTCAACTACTTCCTGGGGTTTATCAGAACCATCTTCAGAAGTGCCTCCAAGAGTAATCTGTTTATCTTTCTTTTTTCGACCCTTCGTCTGAACTACAGCACCTGATTTTCCAAGAAGATAGGAACTTCTCTCTCCGACCGACAAAAGTCTGGCTTTCTCTCCTTTGACTTCAACAAGGCCAGGAAGAGATGATAGATCAGCTCCTAACCCTTGGGCGATCTTT
>JAAYPD010000152.1 GCA_012520015.1 Methanomicrobiales archaeon | reverse complement strand
CTTGCAGAGGCAATCGGCACATTTTTTCTCATGTTTGTCATCATGGGTGTCGCGGTTGATGAACGTGCTCCTCCTGGCTTTGCCGGTCTGGTAATTGGTCTGACTGTTGGTGGAATAATCACCGCAACCGGAAATATTGCAGGTGCCTCGTTAAACCCGGCAAGAACATTTGGACCTTACCTTTTGGATCTCGTTCTTGGAGGATCTAATTTCTGGGGTTTCTTCCCGATCTATGTCATAGGTCCGGTTGCTGGGGCAGTAGCTGCAGTATTTGTCTACGGGTACCTGAATTCCGACTCCTGATATCCACTTTTTTTTCATCACCTGAAGCTTGATACCTATAATAGACTGAAATGTTAAATGATTCATTTATGACCGCACTTACACCGTCTCCATTTGCAAAAGGTGAGACTGAAATCTTCATCGAACCATCCATGGCAAACCGTCATGGCCTTATAACTGGTTCAACAGGAACAGGAAAGACAGTCACGCTCCGGGTTTTGATAGAACAGTTCAGCTCCATGGGAGTCCCGGTCTTCCTTCCGGATATCAAAGGAGATCTCTCCGGGTTATGCAGGCCAGGGGGCGGGAATAAGAAGATAGAAGAGCGTGCCAGGCTGTTGGGTCTTAACGAACTCTCTTACGAGGGATTTCCAGTACGGTTCTGGGACCTGCATGGAAAAGAAGGCCACCCGGTGAGAGCGACAATATCAGAGATGGGCCCTCTGCTCTTATCCCGTATTCTGAACCTGAATAATACACAGTCTGGCATTTTGTCCATGCTTTTCAGGTATGCGGATGATAGCCGGCTGCTTCTAATTGATATTGCAGATCTTGTATCACTTATAACCCATGCACTGGAGAATACCGCGGAAATAAAAGGAAAATATGGGAACATGACTTCAGCCTCTCTTGGAGCCATACAAAGGGCAGTCTTAACACTGGAAGAGCAGGGGGGTGACCTTTTCTTTGGTGAACCTTCTCTTGTCCTTGAAGACATTCTTGAGGTAAAGGATGGAAAAGGGACTATTAACCTTCTTTCTGCAGCTGCCCTGATGAAAACACCAAAGATCTATTCGACTTTTCTGCTCTGGCTTTTATCTGAGTTATATGATCTCCTTCCTGAAGCGGGTGACCTGGAAAAGCCCCGGTTCCTCCTCTTTTTTGAAGAGTCTCACCTGTTATTCACAGATACCCCTAAAGTTCTTGAAGAAAAAATCATCCAGATCGTCAGGCTTATCCGGTCAAAAGGTGTTGGTGTCTACTTTATCACCCAGAACCCTGGTGACATTCCTGAAGCCGTCCTTGGGCAGCTTGGAAACCGTGTCCAGCACGCTCTCAGGGCCACAACTCCCGGTGAGATGAGGGCAGTAAAAGCTGCTGCAAAATCTTTCAGGCAGAATCCAAAGATTGATACTGAAAAAGTAATTGGAGAACTGGGGATTGGTGAGGCTCTGGTATCTGTCCTCGACCGCTCCGGAGTTCCTGCGCCTGTTGACCGGGCATTTATCTACCCGCCACGGAGCAGTCTTCCACCCCTGTCATCAACTGAGATTCAGGCTGAAGTCCGGTCATCACCCATATTTGGAAGATATGAAGAGGCGATAAACCGCCATTCGGCAGCTGAAGAGCTGTTGCAAAGGCAAAAAGAGGTCATGGCCAGGGAACAGGCCGCCGAAAAATCATCGGTTAAACCAAAACCCGCCCCATCTTCTGCAGGCAGAAGTAGTAAGACGAAAGATGCAGGTGATGTTGTCAGCACAATCGCAATAAGAACTGCAACCAATGTCGGAACCCAGATTGGAAAGGAGATCGTCAGGGGGATGCTTGGCTCCTGGTTGAAAAAGAAGTAATCTTCCGGAAAACCTGTGAGCAAAATCCACTCTGCTCTAAACACTTTTCATGGTACAGGTTGATCTATTTGTATGACAGCAAAACCATTTGCCCTCTCCGTCCGCCTTATCCTGTTTGATCAGCATGGCCATATTCTGGTTCTGAAACGGTCTCCGGATTCAAAGATAAATCCTTCCCGGTGGGAGCTGCCCGGGGGCAGGATTGATGATGACGAATCTTTTGACAATGCGCTCAAACGTGAGATCCAGGAAGAGACCGGATTTTCAGTCGCGATACATACAGCAGCAGGGACAGCTATGCAGGAGACTGACGAGTTCAGAGTGGTAAACCTTGTAATGATCGGGACCATCCTGTCCGGTGGCCTGTCCATTAGCAAAGAACATTGCGAATACAGATGGACCGGCCTTCCTGAAATCGCGGCACTGGAAAAGGCAGACTGGTTTGCTGAGTACTTCAGGATGTACATGGGTTCAGCGAAACCTAAAGAGGAGTAACCAGGCAGAAGCTTTTTATCAGATTAGAGTATAGAAACGAAAAGAGGTTGTTCAAATGAAAGATATGACGATAAGCAGAATTTTTGTCTTTATTGCTCTGGTGATAACCGCCGGTCTTCTTATCTCCCCTGTTTCGGCTTTTGATACCAGGTCTGGTGACAATATTGTGATCAGTGAACCGGTTGATGACGATATCCTGGCATCCGGAGGGTCGATGATTGTCAATGCCCCGGTAAAGAGTATTACCTGGGCAGGAGGAACCCTGATCGTCAACGAACCGGTTAAAGAAAATCTTGTTGCAGTAGGTGGGACCATTCAGCTGAATGCACCTGTTGGGACTGATATATTTGTCATTGGCGGTAATATTGAGATTAACAGCGATGTTGGCGGCAAAGTCATGGCACTTGGCGGATCAGTTACCATGTCAGGGGATACTGAAAACATCGCTGCCGCTGGTGGCACGGTCATCCTTGGGAAAGAAACGGTGATATCAAGGGATGCAATCATCAGTGCTTCTGGTTATACCACCCAGGCCACCATCCTTGGAAACCTGACCATTGAAGAAGGGACTGGGGAGGAGACAGGGTTTGACCTTGAGATGATCGGTTCTGTGATACAGGCATTTATCACAATCGCAATGATCATCTCCTTCTTCGGATTCCTCATTCTTGGAATAGTCTTCGTGAAGATCTGTCCGGCCTTCCATGCTGCCATTGTAAAAACCGGGAAAGAAAAACTGTTATTGTCATTTATTGCCGGAATAGCCGGGCTTATCGTCGGTTTTATCCTCTTTTTAATCCTCCTTGTTACAATGGTCGGGATACCTCTTGCATTCCTGCTATTATTCCTGATGCTGATAGGGCTGATGCTTGCAAATATTCTTACCGGGGCACTGGCTGGTGAATGGATCCAAAAGATTGCAAATAAAGAGGTCGGTTTAATCTGGGGTTTTGTTATCGGTTTTGTTATAATTAACATCCTGTTCCTGATTCCGTTTATTGGGTTTATCATCTGGATAGTGTCAGTATTTCTTGGATTTGGCATGCTGGTCCTGACATGCTATGATGCATACTCAAATACTGGTGCATAATATCCTGCATCATTTTTTGGTATAACAGGAGAGGAATATGCAGGATATGATAGGCGCAGAGGCCGGACTGCTTGTAATGGGTTTTCTGCTGCTCAATGCCAGTATCTTCCTGTATATCATAACTGGAAAGCCAAGGCTCCGGTATTTGATCCTTCTTGATCTGTCACTTCTGTTCTGGATGATCAGCTACTGGATAAACATCATCTCAGACAGTCCACAGATGACAGGGACATGGCAGATAGTAAGCCTTATGGGAATGACGCTGCTGCTGTTCTCTTTTATAGCTGCGTTTGTCGATTATATCAGAAATGCAGATGAACAGTAAGTATTTTTGCAAAGGCCTTATAGGACAGGATATCAGAAAGATGATGAGATAATTCCATGTTTCTTCTCATGACACTTGGGACCGGTATTGGAACATCTGATGAAGATGCCCTCTCCCGTCTTGTAAGGATATGCAGCTTTGCACTTCATTCATATAATCCTGAACAGGTGATCTATTTCTGTTCAGAGGAGAGTAAAGGCAGTATTGAACCGGTCCATGCGGCCCTTGCAGACAAGTATGGAATGTCTCCCCCCTCGTTCTCAGTCTGCATGCTGCCAGATCCAAATGATTTTACCGGGTGTTTTGAGGTGCTTTATGGTGTTGCTTCCCTTTACCATGACGAAGAGGTGGTAATTGAAGCGTCTACCGGCACAAGAGAGATGATAACAGCAGCCGAAATCGTCTCATTTCTGACCAGAAGCCCGGTGTCCCATATTTCCGGAGAAAAGTCCGGAGGAATTATTATCCCAGGGACAGAGAGGATTCGTGAGATGGTCCTCTTTGCTGCTTATGACAGGCTCCAGCTTCACCGGGCCATCTATGCATTTAATCACAATCATTTTGGAAGTTCTCTCCGTCTTTTATCCGGCATCCGGGGTCTTCCTGAACGGGATGTTTATTACTCACTCTTTAATGCGTACTGGCACTGGGACAAGATGGATTATGTAAAGGCCTACCGTTACCTTGAGCATGTTCCTGATCTTGAGCTTTTAATCCCTATGAACCGGAAATTTCTGAAAAGACTTCTGGAACTGGACCGGATGGACGATACCATACTAAACCGTAAAGAAAGGCTAAGGATAAGGCAACAAAAATACATCTACATGCTCCTTGATCTGCTCCACAATGCAAAGAGAAGGATAGATGGCGAGAGATATGACGATGCACTTGCAAGACTTTACAGGGTCGTGGAACTGATCTCGCAGGTTCTTCTTCTCAGCTATGGGATTGATGACAATGAAGAGAAGATAAGGTTTGCAGATCTGAAAAAATTGCTGCGAAAGCAGGATATCTCCACTTATGCACGAAAGTCAGACCGGAATGGCATCATCCGGATAGGTCTCAGGTACAAATTTCTCCTGCTTGAAGATCTTGGCTTGAAAGGCGCTGCCAGATGGTATTCTGACCTGCAGGAGTACATCATGGTAAGGAATGATTCGATTCTTGCACATGGGCTTACTCCTGTCCCTGGAGATCTTGTAAAGGACTTATGGATAAAAGTTAGGGGCATTGTTACCGAAGCATGCAACGGATCTGGTGCAAACCTTGATGAACTTTATTTATCGTCCGGGTTCCCGGTTCTTGAAAGCCACAGCCTTGAATAAACACCGGTAAAAAAAAGGGATTATACCAGGGTTGAACCCCATACTGAGTTAAGGTAACGCTGGCCTTTTTCATCACTTCTTGTACAGAAGTAGTTATATTTCAGTTTGTATTCCTTTTTAATCGGGCATTCATCACATTTGCATCCTTCTTCAAAGGATATACATAAAAAGCTCCGCCCTATCATGCAAAAGAGTTTTTCGCGCTCTACAATTGCACATTTATTGTAACTTGGGCAGGTGGGGCAGATGCATTTTGCTTTTTTCTCTTCAATTAGCTTTTCCCGCTCTTCAATCGGGAGTCTTTTCAGTTCCTTTTCAAAATTGTTGTAAGTCTCCATTTGAATCCCTCAGTGGATAATAATGGCTTCATCTACATAAAGCTATTCATCGGTAAAATATGGCCATGAGAATGAAAGATACACTCTTACCTGTTAATCTTTAGTCCTGAGATGGAGACTTATATGGGTACATGATACTTTCGTCCTGCAGGAAACTCTATCAACAGGAGACTCATCGCACCAGATCTCCTGAAGAGACCTATGAAGTCGTCCACGAACTTACAGCTCCGGCTGGGATCACCCGGGTTGCAGATATTACAGGCCTTGACCGGATAGGCATCCCGGTCTTCTCCTGTATAAGGCCGGTTGCAGCTGAAGGCGCTATCACCGTATACAACGGGAAAGGGGCAACCCCAATTGCAGCAAGGGTTTCGGCCATAATGGAAGGCCTTGAGCGGTACTCTGCCGAGGTTCATGACAGAAACCCGCAGGTATTGACCTATGATCAGATTCGGTCGGAAAAAAAGGCTATCCGCCCAGACTCTCTCATTCTTCCGGATTATGCAGAGCTGGAATGGCCAGTTCCCTGGTATCATGGCTATGATATACTGCGGGATGAAGAGGTGTGGATCCCCGCCCATGCCGTGTTTCACCCATTGCCCCGCATCATGGGCAAGCTGTTCAGAACCAGTACAAACGGGATCGCATCTGGAAATACTCTGGAAGAGGCTATATACCACAGCCTTTGTGAACTTGTGGAAAGAGATGCCTGGTCTCTTGTCGAGTCATCCAATAATGCCGGACAGGTAATTACAGAAGTGGATCATCCGGTTGCCAGGGAACTCATGGAAAAATTTGAGCGTGCCGGGGTGGAGGTCATCTTACGCGATATAACAAGTGACCTTGGGATACCAACGGTCGCCGCGGTATCTGACGATCTTCAGCTCCGCGACCCCACGCTTTTATGCATCGGGATGGGTTCACACCTGTGCAGTGAGATTGCAGTCCTCAGGGCACTGACAGAAGTAGCCCAGAGCAGGGCAACGCAGATTCATGGGGCCAGGGAAGATACCCAGCCAACGCATTTCCTGTCAAAGGTAGGTTATGACAGGGCAAAACGGCTAAATAAAAAATGGTTTACAAGGGATCATGAGATCAGCTTTAAGGAGATGCCATCTTACCATACCGACGACTTCCTTGATGATATTCACATTGTTCTGGACAGGCTCAAAGCTGCAGGGCTTGACAGGGTTATTGTGTCTGACCTAACAAGGCCGGAGATAGGCGTTCCGGTTGTCAGGGTGGTTGTGCCTGGTCTTGAACACTTTGCAATGGATCCTGAACGGAAAGGAGAAAGATGTCTGCGTGCACGACGTAATTATATTCCTGGGGCCAAGCCTGCCGGTTCCTGAAGCCGAAAAGATACTCCCCGCAATATATCGCCTTCCGGTAAGACGTGTGGATCTCCTGGAAGTGATAAGGGAAAGACCTTGCATAGTCGGGATCATAGACGGGGTATTCTTTGAAGAAGCAGCCGTTGGCCACAGGGAAGTCCTTCAGGTCATGAAGAGTGGGATCAGTGTTATTGGTGCCTCCAGCATGGGTGCGCTTCGTGCTGCAGAGCTTGAACCATTTGGGATGATCGGTGTTGGTGAAGTCTTCAGGATGTATCGGGATGGGGAGATAGAGTCAGACGATGAGGTGGCGCTGATATATGATCCAGCTACCGGCACGGCCCTTTCAGAACCCCTCGTAAATATCAGGGTCACCCTGAAACACGGGGTAAGTACAGGTTTTTTCACTTCAGATGAGGCTGAAATGGTACTGAATACAGGAAAGTCACTCTGGTATCCTGACAGGTCCTGGTCAAAAATAATTAGCATGTGCGATCTTGATCCCATGAGAAAAGAGAGTATCCGGATATGGCTTAAGGATAACCAGATAGACCAGAAAAGAGAAGATGCAATAGCTGCCCTTCTCTACATCAGGGAAAGATTCTGTTCATGAAAGAAGAGATCTCACAATTCATGTCCAGTCGCTTTGAACGGCAGTTACCCCTGATAGGTCATGAAGGGCAGAAGAAACTTGAGAATTCCACGGTGCTTATTGCAGGGGCCGGGGGGCTTGGTTCTCCGGCTGCAACTTACCTTGCACTTGCCGGTGTTGGTGAAATTATCATCGTCGACGACAACAATATCCAGGAATCAAACCTGAATCGGCAGTTCCTTCATGCAGCAGCATCTGTGGGGCACAGGAAAGTATATTCAGCCGAAAAAACACTTCACAAACTGGCTCCTGACACTTCCATCATCGCATATCCAACAAGGATAGACCAGTCTTCGGTACACCATCTTGTCAGGGATGCGGATATTGTAATTGATGCACTGGATAATTACGAGACAAGGTTTATCCTGCACGATTCGGCCTGGGATGCCGGAATTCCTTATATTCACGGGGCCATCGAAGGTTTTTCAGGGCAGCTGACCAGCATCATTCCTGGAAAAACTCCCTGCCTTAACTGTCTTATCCCTGCAGCTCCACCTTCAGGCAAAGTCCCGGTTATCGGGGCAACTGCAGGAGTTATTGGGTCCATGCAGGCTATGGAGGCGATTAAGTTCCTGTCCGGGACCGGAACAATGATGGCAGGCCGGTTACTGATATGGGATGGCTTATTAGGAAGAAGTGAATACCTGAAGATTGGAAGAAGGAAAAACTGTAATTTCTGTTCAGATCATGGAGAGATAAGATGAAGGTAACCGTACGATGTTATGCCCGTTTCAGGGATGCTTTTGGTGAGGAGCAGGTGGTAGATCTCCCCCAGGGCGCGACGATCAGGGACGCTGTTATTATACTTGCCAAAGCAAGTCCTGATTCTGATCTTCTGGTTGATGATATGCAAAATATAAGGAGTTATGTTATGATAATGCACCAGGACGAAAGGATCTCCCCTATGGATGCAGGATCAGTAAAGCTTGAAGATGGAGATCTGATAATTCTCTTTCCGCCAGTATCTGGAGGATAGACTTGATAGCAATTACCCGTGACCCTATTGATCCCTTCGGATTTATTGAATCTGCGAGAAGGCCTGATACAGGTGGAATTGTTACATTTATCGGAACTGTCAGGGATGATGATATCGAAGCTCTTGATCTTGATGTCTGTGAGGAAGTGGCTTTATCAGATTTAAAGAAGATCGCAGAGCAGGCAATCAGGGATTATAACCTGAATACGGTCGACATCGTACATCGCGTTGGACGAATGCAACTGACAGAGACGATTGTTGTAATCGTTGTGGGGGCATCACACAGGAGGGAAGGATTTGCAGCCTGTTCATGGATCCTGGAACAGATTAAGGAATTTGTTCCTATATGGAAGAAAGATATTCATAAAAACGGAGAATCCTGGCACTTTATGCAAGAAGAAGATAACAGGTCTTTATAATTTTCAAACGACGCATTTTTATCTTTGCTAACTTTACATTCGGTAGTAGTGATGATAGTTATCGGGATTTACATAATTTTTCGTTAAATGATGAATGGTTTAATCTGATTATTTGGATCATTCATCGTCATTCATGTAAAAACAAATGGTAAACAGGTGATATTCCAATTGCGATATCCAGCATTTTATGGCCAGATCAAATTAAACAAATATATATTATAATAAGACGATGTCATATTGCATGATCGGTAAATTCTCTATTGGGATCATTGCTCTTGTGCTGGGGGCAATGCTTCTTTGTGGGGCTGTATCAGCAGATAGAGTTGATACGCTGGGAGAGCATGGCGCTGACCGTCTTCTCATAGCAACGACTACCAGTCTTGATGCAACCAAGCTTCTTGATCTTCTTAAAGAAAAGTTCAAGGAAGAGACCGGAGTTACTGTAGAGCATGTTGCTGTAGGAACCGGAATGGCTCTTGAGATTGCAAGAAACTGTGATGCAGACATTGTCATGGTCCATGACCGCGTGGCTG
>JAAYPD010000010.1 GCA_012520015.1 Methanomicrobiales archaeon | reverse complement strand
TTTGAAAATCTTGGAATTTCCGTCCGTCTCTTTCCATCCTACGGTGCAAGTGAAGCAAAGGTTCCAGATCTAATGGATGTTGTCGTAGACCTGACCGAGACAGGGACGACACTTCGAAAGAACGGGCTGAAGATAATCGGGCAGATAATGGAGTCATACACAACCATCATAGCAAATAAGGCCAGTTACGATGACCCGGTTAAAAGAAAGGAGATAGATGAGATCGTAACTCTGCTCCTTGGTGTAATTGAGGCCAGGAATAAAGTTCTTATCTCAATGAATGTACCGGCAGATGCACTTGAATCCATCGTTTCAGCTCTTCCGGCATTAAAGAAACCGACCGTGGCAAAACTGCATGGGATCGATTATTTCAGCCTTGAAACCGTTGTAATGAAGGGTGTGATAAACACCCTCATTCCAAAACTCAAGGCTCTTGGGGCGGAGGATATCCTGGAGATACCGATAACAAAGATCGTGAGATAAAATCAGGAATCAATCTTCCATTTTTTAAGATAATCACGTTTAACATGTCCCTTGATAATATTGATATATGAATATTCGAGGGTCATGGCATTTCGGTATCCAGTGGGCAACACTTCGGTACCTTGTGGTATGCCTGGTTGCCCTTACCGGGATGCTTTTTGGGTCACTGGTTCTCCATGACACGGACCTTGCCCTGATTCTGGCTTTTGCCGGGTATATCGGTGCACGGATTCTGCTCTGGGTGCTCTACAAGGAATAGCCGTTATACTTAGATCGTCCCCGGAGGTGCATACCGGGATATCAGTTCTTTTACACGGCTGAAATTCTCTATAGTGCAGACCAGCATGATGGGAGAGATCAGAGTTTTCCGGTAAACAACAATGGTCCGTTCCCGGTTCTGGTATGATATCAACCTGATGTCATCCCAGATAACTGAATCCTTCTCGCGGGATATGTTTAATATGCTACCTCCAAGGCCGGAGAGTGAGCCTCCTGCAACAGATCCAATGGCAGTCAGCTGGTTAACCTTTTTCATGGTCTCCCCTGCAGCATACCCGATTCCTTCAGGAGTCACGGCAAAGACGGTTCAGGTCCGCCCTTTGTTGCTTTCTGGTATACCCCTGCAATTCCCAGGGAAAGGCCAAATAAAAAGAGCCATATGACAAACAGAATGGGTGCAAAAGATAACGCTGCTCCTGGGTGGGCAAACAGAATGATTAAAAATACCACCAGAAACCCTCCTCCCAGGAACATACCCAGTTGTTTAACCACAACCGAACTTGTAATCACCGGTATATGAGCGGTCCAGACCAGAGAGTCCTGTGATGATAATTGATCTTCCGATACCGCTTTTCCACATTCCTGGCAGAATGCACTATCAGGAGGGATGTCTGTTCCACAATGAGGACATTTTGTCATATGATCGAGGAGGCGAACCACCAACATCACATGAGCATGAATACCTGATCAGTCTGTTTCAGTGTGATGGTAACAACAGTAAACAACACTGTGGATAACACCTGCACATGCAACATTGTGTCCGATTAATATCTCATCTGTGTCACAGGTTTTTGTCTGGGCACATTCAAGGCATGCCGCCTAAGGGGCTGCTTTGACGGAACCAGGACAAAATCGCTTAGTGCAGAAAAAGGTGACATTTAGAAGAGAAGAAAGAGAGAAAATAAAGAGGTATCCCCAAAAATGTTCGCTTCCTGGGATGTATCATGGATCATATCTCCCCGAAGTTCTCCTTATTCATGATTGAAATCTGCTTTTTATAGCCGAACCAGAGTCTGGCACCAGAAATCCCCAGTATAACGGTAACTGCACCAAGAGGAGTTCTTTGATGTGGCTCAGCCGGGGTGTCCTGTTCCTGGTCATCTAATCCTGACGTGCTTTTTTCTATCTCCTGAGCACGTGATATAGCTTCTGATTGCTTCCAGATATCACCCTGCTGGTAATACACGAGAGAGAGGCCATAGTATCCCCACGCATAGTCAGGATCTGCTTCAAGGGACTTATTAAAAGCATTCATAGCGTTATCCCACTGATTCAGGTGGTATTCACTCATACCCAGGTAATACCAGGCATCTGGATTGTTAGGGACAAGAGAAGTCAGCCGAGAAAAATATTCTCTTGATTCTGCATATCTTCCTGATTTAGAGAGCAAGAGACCTTGGAGCATGAGACGATTCGCTTCTTTTTCAGTCTGGCCGGTCAGGTTGTAATACTCCGATATGACGTATTCTTCTGCCCGATATTCTGCCTCCAGCTGATACGGGTCAGGGGTGGGAGTCGGAATCCAATACCCTGAACATCCTGTACAAATCAGACAGACCCCACATAACACCAGAATAACGCATGATTTCAACCCTGTCACCACCCTTCCATGTTCCTGTTCATTTATCAGAATCCTGCCATTGGGAAACCGAGGACAAACGAAATGACGAAGATTGCCAGTGTCATCAGAACAAATATGATGATCTGTCCAATGGAATGTTCAACATAGGGAATTTCTCCAGTATTCATCTGATTCGAAAATTTAATTCTATCAGATACTTCAGCACCACAGCGATGACAGAGCATCATTTCTCACGCATGTACAAATGTCCTGATAGTATTTGAATATATTCAGGGAGAGAAGAATGTCTTCCTCACGATCCAAAAAAACTGATTATGTCCCGGTAAAACCCTCTCATCCGTACCAGAACCCTTCAGCCGGTATAGAGATCTCAAACCTGGCCCCTTTTCCTTCTTCCCCGGTCTCCTGTATACTGATCCCTGTGATAGACAGGATTTCAGCGGTCAGGAATAATCCAAGTCCGGTGTTCTTCCCAATACCCTGGTTAAATATCCGTTTCTTCTCCGACGCAGGAACGCCAGCACCGTTATCTTCAAAAACCAGAAGTCCTCCTTCTTTGGATTCATAAAACGAAACTCGTATTTCTGTTACATGTTCTCCATGGCGTAATGAATTCTCCAAAAGATTGTAACAGACCTTTGAAAACATGGGATCTGCAAAAATCTCCAGGGAACCTGTGGTAACATTGATAGAGATATCAGAGAAGATCTTGTTTTCTTTCTCCCTTGTAATGACCGATTCAACATTCATCCACGCAGGTGCTGTTATACCAAGATCCTGGTAATCCCTGGTAAAGAGGATCTGGCGGTGAATTGTTTCAACCGCCCGTAAAAGTTTTTCAAGGTCTGAGCGACCCTGGGAGTCCTGGGAGACCTTATCTTTGAGAAATTCACCGAGGAAAAAGAGCGCCTGCACCTGGTTCAGGATATCATGTCTTGTGATCGAAGAGAGGAGGTTTAATTTTTTATTTGCAGAAAGCAGGGCATCACTAAGGCGGGTGATTTCAGTCACGTCATTTATTACAACAAGTAATGCTTCATTATCCTGGATCCAGATAATATCTGCGGATAAAATCCCGGTTATGACCTTGTTGTCCTTTGTCTTCAACTGGATTTTTTTATTTCTTATACTTCCTGTTCTTTTAACTTCAGACCAGATCGCCTCGCGATCCTCATAATGGAAAGACAAGTCCAGGTCTGCTGCCATCTTTCCAATTACCTCTTCCTGTTTATAACCAAGAACATCCAGGAACGAACGGTTAACGTCTATATACCCCCCGGTGACAGAAAGAATGGCCATTAATGAACCACTGGCCTGGAATGCCTTTGAAAATTTCTCTTCAGACAGACTGATCTCGGTGATATCTTTTGAAACAACAAACAGGACCGGATTACCATTCCATGTTCCGGATATTATCTTTGTCTCGACCTGGATTATCTTACCATCCTTTGTAATAAGAGGGATCTGACAGAATTCACATTTGCCCCCAAGGATCTCCTTTTGGATCTCTTCCACATCCTTGTACCTTGAAGGAGGGTGAATGATAAAGGCAGATTTTCCAACCAGTTCATCCTTATCATACCTGAGTCTTCGGATCACAGTTCCATTTACCTGCTCAATCACCCAGTCCCGGTTGATAACAAAAAGAAAATCTTCTATTGTGTCAAAAAATGCCTGAAGATTGTCACCCCTGATCTTAATCTCTTCTTCTGCTCTTCTTCTCTCAAAAGCTGCCCCAAGAAGACCTGCTGCAGCTCCAAGTGTCTCAAGCTCGACATCATCCCACTCCTGTCCATCGGCACGGTTAGTAAACCCCAGAAATCCGAAAAATTCCTTGTGGGAGAAGATGGGAATGATCGCCATCGAGTTAATCCGGTTTTCCAGTAGAAACTGCTGTTCTTCGACAGGGAAATTATGAGGATTACCATAGATAGTCCTGCCTTTTTTAAGGTATTCAGCCCAGCGTTTATATCCCTGGTTTACCCAGTCAACATCCTGAAGGACTGGATTGTCCGCCTGGGGAGGTATACCTTCTTTTACCCATTCGTACCTGATACTGACAAGTGATCTGTCATCGGGGGCATAAGGATGGGT
>JAAYPD010000151.1 GCA_012520015.1 Methanomicrobiales archaeon | reverse complement strand
TGGGATGGGACTTTTAAATGGTGCAAAGATGTCCTCATCAAAGGGGAACGTGTACCTGCTTGAAGATGCCATAGATGATTTCGGGGCCGATACGGTCAGGATGTTTCTTGTCGGATCAGGCGAGCCATGGCAGGACTTTGACTGGAGAAATGAGCTTGTATCTTCTACCAGGAGACAGATCGAGCGGTTTTCACAGACTATCAGGGAAGGACTTGCATCAGAAGGGCAGAAGACCGTAATAGATCCCTGGCTTGTCTCAAGGATGCAAAACCGGATCGCCCAGGTGACAAGGGCGATGGAGAACTTCCAGACAAGGCAGGCACTCCAGGAGGCGTTCTTCGGGTTTGAATCTGACCTTAAGTGGTATAAACGCCGACTTGGACAGACCCCTGCCGGGAAGGATGCGATGAGGGTATTCTGCTCTTCATGGGTCAGGCTCTTAGCCCCGGTCATCCCGTTTACCTGTGAAGATTTATGGAAAGGTATCAGCGACGGACTTGTCTCGTTTGCACCCTGGCCTGTACCTGACCCTGCCCTTGTAAACGATGAGGCAGAGATTGCAGAAGAGCTCTTATTAAGAACTGTGGAGGATATCGAGTCCATTCTTCGGATCCTGAAGACTCCGCCAAGGAAAGTTACTATCTGTGTTGCCCCTTCATGGAAATGGGAAGTGTTGTCGCTCATCGCCAGGGCGACTGACAAGAAGAACGTAATAAGGGACGTGATGCAGAACGAGGAGATTAAGTCGAGAGGCAGGGTAGCAGCAGACGCGGTAAAACAGTGCACTGCCCTCTTCCACAAACTCCCTTCAGATCTGGTGGGCAGGATTGTTGCTGACCAGCCTGATGAACTTGCGGTGTTTAAAGGAGCAGCGACATTTCTTGCAGATGATACAAAACTTGAGGTAGAAGTGATAAATGCTGAATCCTGCCATCATATGAAGGCAGGGTCAGCCCTTCCATTCAAGCCGGCGATAATAATTGAGTAAATACTTGTTTACTCACCGGCTTTAGCCTTTTTTATCCGCTCCTTTGATGTATAACCGGTCACCTCATCAAGGTATCTTCTAAATCTTTTATTAGTATCAAGGATGAGATCTTCATCTTCGACGCCCTGTTTTGAGAGGGTCGAGATGATTATGGTCTTCTCCTTCTCTCCAAGCTTTACCTGCATGGACTCAAGGGCACCGTAGGAGATGGTATACCAGCCGTCCTTCTCAACCGGTGTCACGCCAAAATGTTCTGTAATCTTTGCAGTTACATTCTCCGGAAGAGCTTTAATATGTGTTCGTTTAACAGGGTATTCCTGCATGTGAGTACTAATGGTTGTATTAGCGGATATGTGTTGCATAAGAGGCAGGCGAAATTTTATTGGGCACACCCTGGGAGAACAGGATATGGGATGAAAAGAAGGTTATTCCAGGGCGTGCATGTTAAATACAATTCATGCCGATCAGCAAACTTCCTGTTTTATTGCGGAAGGTTTTGCCATATACCATAAACCAGGGATATGGATGCATGGGCCCTGGGTCTCATCTTTCGGTGGGTTTCAGCATATGACTCTCTTACCCGGTCGAAGTGCCCGGCATGGCCGGGGAAGACTTTATTCTCCCTATCCATATTTATACAATCAGTCAGTAGTACTGATCAGGTTTTTTGGAGTGGGGATGATTCATGATTTCAGCATATATTACCACAAAGGACGGCCTTGTCCCTGTCGATACGTGGGAGGATGGATGCTGGATAAAGGTTGTTAATCCTACGGAAAAGGAAATCTCCCTGCTTATTGAAAAATTTGGTGTATGGATAGAGTTTTTCACCGATCCACTGGATGTTGATGAACGTGCCCGTTTTGAGGTTGATGAAGGAAATGTACTCATCCTTATCAGGTCGCCAAGACGTGAACCTGAAGAGGCCGTTATTCCTTATATCACCCTTCCGATTGGCATCATCCTGACCGGCAATATTATCATTACTGTCACGCTCACCGAGGTGGATGTCCTTGACGAGTTCTTGTCTGGATGGGTAAGGAACTTTGATACCAGGAACAGGACTAGGTTTGCGCTTCAGATCTGTTACCGGACTTCACTAAGGTTTCTCAGGTACCTCAAAGATATCAACAGGATGTCCAACCAGATAGAGATCAGCCTTTACAGATCTACTACAAATGAGCAGCTGCTTGACCTGCTTAGTCTTCATAAGAGTCTTGTATTTTTTAATACCTCGCTCAGGTCCAACTCCCTGATGGTGGAGAAGTTCTCGTATACAAGTATCCTTGACATGACCGAAGAGGATCATGATCTTTACGAAGAGATCGTTATCGAGAATAAGCAGGCTCTTGAGATGGCAAATATCTACCAGTCGATCATTGTGGGGATGAGCGATGCATTTGCCTCGATCATAAATAATAATGTCAACGTGGTCATGAAGCTTCTGACCAGCATCACGATTATCATCGCATTGCCGACACTGATTGCCAGTATTTACGGGATGAATGTTGATCTTCCCCTGCAACATGACCCGTTCGCATTTTTGATTATTATGTTCTGTTCTGTTGCAGCCAGTGCCCTTGGCCTGTTTATTCTTGTAAGGTGGAAGATATTATAGTATAAGCCCCGGAATACTTGTTTTCCTTCTCTACTGCCTCCATCATCCGGCTCCTGATGAGTGATGCATAGCTGTTAAACCGTGGATTTAGAAAAAAACTTGGTGGAGCTATCCGTTAATTATTCTTACCAGTTCTTCGTTGGTCAGTCGGGTTATATTGGCAATCTCTTTCATGGCCATTCCTGATTCATGCATGCTAATAACCATCTCCCGGATTGCTTCTTCTCTACCTATCTCAATGCCTTCTTCTCTCCCCTCAACTTTACCTTCTTTTCTGCCTTCAATAAGCCCTTCTTCTCTCCCTTCAACTTTACCCTCTTCTCTACCTATCTCAATGCCTTCTTCTCTGCCTTCGATAAGCCCTTCTTCTCTCCCCTCTTTCCTTGCTTCACTCTCCCTGATCGCCTGTCCCAG
>JAAYPD010000150.1 GCA_012520015.1 Methanomicrobiales archaeon | reverse complement strand
CCTCAATCAGGTCAGATATGACTATCTTTTGTCTGCAGTCATGCAGCCCTGACCATGTGTGATAATCATCAGAATCATAGTAGATATCATCCAGGATAATTATGGAGATTGTCTTTTTAAGTGATGAATAATCCTCACCCTGATGCAACTGGGATGAGAACAGCTTTGCCCAGTAATACAGTGCCCTGGCTGGAAGACCGGGCGAACTGCAGAGCTGCATCTCAACGTTAACATAGGTGTCTGAGTTCACTAACCCCTTAATGTCCAGGATTACTTCCTTGTCTTCTAAATACTTTTTCAGGATATACGGGTTTTTTATCTTAACGTCCCTTATCTCCTCGTCAAGGATGGAGCCAAGTAATGAGGCAAGAAGATCTTCATTTCCTTCTTCGCCAAACAGGAGTCTGAATACAAAGTCGTTTTTGGGTGACAGTATGTATGGTTCGGTTCCGTTTGATATTTTCCGTGGTTGGTTGTTCGGTTTCAATTTCTCATCTTCCGGTCAGGCCCTAAATTTTTCGCGGTAATGATATATATAATAAGTGAAATATTACTCAGAGTGATTTGTGGAAAGTCACTGGAATCGGGCTTGGTTCGTCCGCATCATCCTGTCTACATCCTGCACTGGTGACTGTCCCTTCCGGGACCTCCCTTCTGGCTCCTGTTCTCAAAGTAACAATATCGATGTAAGGGTTATCTGGTTGAATCATACTGCAAACCTGGCATTGTCACGGTCTGCCGAATGGATATCCTGTGTCGGTTTGTTATGTCGTAGAAAGAGACGGCATAACCTGCCTTGCATCGAATTATTGGGCGATACCATGTACCTGTTGATTTGATTCTTCTCACCCTGGAAGAATATGAGAAAAAATCCTCTATTCAAATGTATTTCATCAGGAATGGCGTTAGAATTCTCGTTCATCTGTAATTTAATGAATCATTATTTCTGGGAATACCGTGAGTTCAGATTTGTTTGAAATTCTTACGATAAGTGTGCCAGCATGGATCAGGTGTGCCGTGTTGTTCGAAATAATTTGCAGACACAACTATCAATACCTATCGACACCTATAGGTAAATTATGCAAGATGCTTCTACTATTTACATTCGATCAGACTTGAAAGAACAACTGTCAAATCTGAAAACACACCCACGGGAATCCTATAGTACGGTGATCGAGCGTCTTTTATCATGTGCTATAGATCCTGATCCTTTGACAATCGAAGAGATAGCAGGTATCGAAGAAGCCCTGGAAGATATTAAGGCAGGAAGGGTACATACCGAGGAAGAGATCATGAAAGAATTCGGGTTTGAATGACTGAATTTCAGATCATTTACTCGAATAAAGCAAAAAGAAACCTCAAAAAAATCCCCCTGCCAATAGCTCAGGAGATAATCAGAGCCATACATGAACTGAAGAATAACCCCTGGTTACGGGTACAGAAATTGGAAGGATCTGATAAGTCTCCATTTCATTCCCTTCATGTTGGTGGGTACCGGGCTATCCTTTCCATTCAAAATAAAAAACTCATCGTATATGTGGTAGAAGTCGGTCCTCGGAAAACCATATACCGGAAATATTGATCCATCATATGAGATGGAATTGTCTTCAATAGCCTCCCTGATTTATCAGTCGCTATTAATCTCAAGTTGTTGTGATCACCATTGTGGGCGACTCTGTGATCTGAAAATTCCCTCCTGACAAAACTTCTCAACTTCACATTTCATTCAGATTTCAGTGACACTCATAGCGGGATGAAAGCGATAAGCAGGGAAGCGTTGCAGAAATTAAATCTGCATGCAGGAGGAATGGAATTTTAGATGATGCACTGATACTTGAGTTGGTAAAATAAAAAACTGGCGCACGTTTTTCAACTCGAAATAGATCTATTTCGTATCCAGAATATGATGAACGACAATGGTTGAATAGGAAATGCTACCAAAACCCTATCCCAGAGGGGT
>JAAYPD010000149.1 GCA_012520015.1 Methanomicrobiales archaeon | reverse complement strand
CATGTGTGTCCTGCGCTACCCATATGCTGGTAGTCGACGAGAGCAAGAAGATTGTCGCCCAGAAGCTCGTCCAGTGAGAGTGCCCTGCGCATGCTGTTCCAGGAGATCGTAATCTGCGGGTGCGGAAACCCGCTCTTTGCTGATGATGGGTTTGGACCGGCCGTAGTCGAGGAACTGCAAAAACTCGACCTGCCAGATAATGTAAAGGTGATAGATGCAGGCCTTGGTGGTCCGCATTTCCTCTTTACTCTTCTTGCACAATCGGATGAACCGGTCAGACACCTCTTCATCATAGATATTGCTGATTTCGGAGGAAATCCAGGAGATATAGCAATCATCAGTCCTGATGATCTGCCGCCTGGAAAATACCGGGATGCTCATTCCTGGGATTTGGTAGAGCCCATCCACCAGCTGAAAAACCGGGTGAAGATTGATATCATCGGGTGCCAGCCGAAATGGGTTTCTGAACCAGAGTTTGAGTTAGGGCTCTCTGAAGAGGTAACAGAAGCGATCCCAAGGACAGTACAGCTAGTGCTGAAAATGATTGGGGTAAATCATGGGACTACTATCATTGATCTTCGGGAAAAAGGAGAAGAAGGAACCTGCTCCGAAATCGCAGGCACCTAAAGCTCCAGTCTCTGAACCGATTGCGAAAGAAGAAACAAAGAAGGAGGAAAGGCCTGTGGCTAACAAAATAACAGTCGGACATGTACACATGAGCGGGTGTACAGGATGTCTTGTCTCCCTCGCTGATACTTACGAGGGGTTATTCACCATCCTTGACAATTACGCTGACCTCGTATATTGTTTAACTCTTGCTGATGCACGTCATATTCCAAAGATGGATGTTGCACTGGTAGAGGGGTCAGTCTGTCTGCAGGATGAATTATCTGTAGAAGAGATTAAGGAAACCCGGGAGAAAGCAGCAGTTGTTGTTGCTCTCGGCGGCTGCGCTGCATATGGTAATATCACCCGGTTCTGCCGTGGTGGACAGTGGAACCAGCCACAGCACGAGGGATTCGTCCCCATCGGTGACGTCATCGATGTCGATGTCTATATCCCCGGCTGTGCTCCGTGCCCACAGCAGATCAGAAATGTCTGTGTCATGGCATACCTGCTCCTGAAAGGAAATGCAGAGCAGCAGGCACTTGCAAAAGCATACCTTACACCACTGATGACACTTGCCAGTGAAGGAAGCAAGGCAGTCAGCAGTGAGGCCTGTGGTTGCGACATAATGACCAAGGTTATCAACCAGGGTCTGTGCATAGGTTGTGGTACCTGTTCAGCATCCTGTCCGGTTTATGCCATCACCATGCAGTATGGTAAACCGAACATCGAGCGTGACATGTGTATCAAGTGTGGTGCCTGTTATGCAGCATGTCCACGTGCATTCTTCAGCTTTGATGTCGTGAACCAGTATGAGACCATCATCGATGCCATTAATGGTGCCATGAACCCAGGAGGGAACTAATCATGGATTATCTTGGCAAATACAAAACCGCAGTAGCTGCCCGCAGCACCAGTGCAGAAGTCCTGCGCTGCTCCCAGGATGGCGGAATTGTCACCTCCATGTTCCTCTACGCTCTTGAAGAGGGAATCATCGATGGTGCAATCGTCGCAGGCCAGGGAGAGAATCCATGGCAGCCAAAGCCAATCGTGGCAACCAGTGCTGAAGAGATCCTATCTGCACGGGGAACCAGGTACAATATCTGTCCGAACATGTCTGTCCTGAAAAAGTCTGTACGCCAGTATGGTCTTGACAAGGTCGGTATTGTCGGAACCCCCTGCCAGATGCAGGCACTCAGAAAAGCACAGCTCTACCCTGTCGGACTTCGTGATGTTACCGATAAGATCGCCCTTGCAATAGGTATCTTCTGCATGGAGAACTTCTCCTACCAGAGCATGAAGCAGATTGTAGAAGACCACTGCAATGTGGATCTGCACTCACTCAACAAGACCGATATCGGAAAGGGGAAGTACTGGGCATACACCAACCGTGGTGCAGTCTCCCAGATTCCACTCAAACTGACTCACAAGTACGAACAGCCAGGCTGCCATGTCTGTCTTGACTACGTGGCAAACCTTGCTGATATCTCCACCGGTTCAGTTGGATCCCCTGACGGATGGTCCACTGTGTTTATCCGGAACAACAATGGAGAAAACATCTGGAACAAGGCAGTTGCTGCTGGTGTCTTTGAGACCAAGCCGATTGAAAGCGTCAAGCCAGGCCTTGAGCTTGTCACAAAGCTTGCAACCGAGAAGATCACCAAGAACCAGAAAGAACTCGAACACCGTGCCAAATTCGGTGTGAACAAGGGTCTTCGAAACCCCTATATCTAATTTTTTTATTTTAAATCCCTGATAAGAGCCGGGTTTGGGTAAAAGTAACCTGCCCCCAGTTTCAGGGGATTTTTAGTTCAGAGATAAGTGTGTTCATCACTTCTTTGTCAGCTAATACCAAGTACTTCCCTCCTGTACTTGTTTAGGTAATATGCATAATCGAGGTACTCTTTAAGGATTTCTGATTCAAATGATGAAAAAGCACTAATATCTTTACACAAAATAATATTCTGCTTTTTTAAAACCTGGTACACAAACCGTATCGGCGCATTGTTGAGTACTCTGACATCTACGGGGAAATGAGTGAGATTTGATAGTTCCCGTTCCAGTTTCTGTTCATAATATCTGGGTAATGTAAATGATGTATCCAGGAAAAGGCCAATATCTATATCCCTAAATCGCTTCTCTGCAAATGAACCAAATAAGAGTGCAGCAATAACCTCCGGTTGTTCTGAAAAAAACTCTCTTATATTCTCTATTATCACATCCTTTTCCGACTGGGAGAGTTCGTGCGGTTTCATCTGCTTCATGCTGGCCTGGCTATCAATCTCACGTATCATTTCAGCACGTATTCGTCAGTGGAGGGGAAAATCTGATTCTTCAATGGGAATATGTTTCACTCTGGAATACTCGACTGGATATAAAGGGATAGAGCTTTCAGCCCAGGTCCATGGTGGGTAAGGAATACTAAAGTCATACATGGTTCCCACAAACTCATCAGGGTACCTGAACAGGGCTGGAATTCTGGAGAGTGCATACTTTTCCTCGTGAATATTTCCTTCTTTATTTGGCATATATAATCCGGAAACCATGTAATACTCAGGTTCATAGGTGAAACGGTTTTCTGATTTATTCCATCCATACCCAAGGGTATACCATATCTGGTATGATTTTGAAGGGAGTTGTAAGAGGCCGGTCTGTTTCGGAGAAATATGCACTGCAAATGGATTTGGCCAGTTTGTCTCCTGAAATACAACGACTGCTTCTTTCATATTTTGATAGTTGTCAATGGTTACCTGGTTCACCCCGATTCTCTGCACACTCCCGTATACATGGGTTAATGAAGCACCATAAACCGGGAGTGTAATGAAGAGGAGAATAATAAAAATGGAGATACATGCTTTGATTTTCATATAAATACTTCCTGAGATACACCCAGACCGAGTATTAGATCCGAGAGATGAAATGAATTTCTTTCCCTCATAAAATCATAGAATCTCCTTATATGATGTCCAATAACCATTTTTTTGAAAAAAATTGTTGTCCCTTATGTAAGGGGAAATTCTGTTGGGCCTATAGATACAGAAGAAAATTCAGAGTCGGCATTCGAGAATAGCGGTATGTAACTTTCCGCCCATTTCCATTCAGCAGGATCTGAATCCTCGGTAATGTACCGTGTTACGTTAAACTCGTCAAGATAAGTTCCAACAATCGTAGTTT
>JAAYPD010000148.1 GCA_012520015.1 Methanomicrobiales archaeon | reverse complement strand
TACCCTGATTCCATACCAGCCCTTCGTGAAGTGACCTGCCATGGCAAAACACTTCCATTGCCGTTCCCCCAGGTAACACTTTACTCCTGCATTGGGGATGAGAAAAGCCTGGCCTTTTTAAATGCCCCTGGTTCATTCATGGAGGAGTATAAAAAGCTCTATCTCTTTACATGAGGGGCTGGCCTTCTTTTATGCCCTGAATTAAGGATTCTCTCCAGAACTATCTTTTCTTCAGGAGTTTTTGGTTCCCACCCCTGTTTTTCAAGGTTTCTGATTGCTTCATCGATGACCTGGTACTTCATCCCAAGTTCATCTTCATCAGTCTGGTCCTGCCATAGCCCTGCAGACGGGGTCTTTTCGATAAGCCTGGCAGGAAGACCAAGGCTTTTGGCAAGAGTCCATACCTCTGTCTTTAGCAGGTGAATAATTGGCTGAACATCAGCCGCACTGTCACCGTGTTTGGTGCTGTACCCTATCAGGTACTCGGTATAGTTGGTGGTTCCACAGACAAGGCGGTTCATCTGGCCGGCATAATAATAAAGGATAGCCATCCTTGTCCTTGCCATGAGATTTCCGACAAGATGCATCGACTCAGTAAAGCCTGGCATCATCCTGTACTGGTCTATTATCCCTCCTATGGGGATAGTCAGTACCTGGATATTTAAAAATTCAGCAAGCAGCCGCACATCGTCCAGGTCCTCCGTCTGGGTTACTGCAGATGGAAGAAATATACCAAGCAGGTTTTCCGGCCCTGTTGCCCTGACGCAAAGGGTTGCAACAACTGATGAATCAATTCCGCCTGAAAGGCCTATTACAAATCCCTTAAAAGAGCCTGAACTTATTACATCCTTTAGAAGGGCTGTCACCTGCCCAGGATCAGGAGAGCCGCCAGTCATATTCTCTCAGTACCTCACCTGAAAAAGAAAAAAGTATAGGTTATCATTCCTGCTTATCCCTGGACAACTCAAGGTCGCACAGGCGGTCTTTGTACCTGATAAGGGAGAACGGAACTGAGGGGTGGCTCTTAGTAATCGACTCAAAGAACAATCTGGCATAACTTAAGTCTCCCCTGTCTTCGCTGGCTAAGGCTTTCAGCTCTCCTGCAACAAGTTCTATCTCACCTGCCGGTATCTCCCTGAATGGGCGAATCCAGGTTAATGGTGAGATGTCTTCAGTTTCAAAAAGCGATGAGCAATTTCCTGAGAGGAGAGAATTTAGTACTTGTTCTGCTTCTTCATCAAGGGTTGTGCATCTGACAAGCCGGTCAGCCCCGCTCAAAATTACAACGTCCTTTACCTTTCTTCCCGTGATATCCTCTGTCCTGATCCTGATTGAAGAAGGGAGAGATATATTGTCGATGGGCAGATTTGGGCTCATCCCCTGGTATAAAATTACAAACTCCATCTCTGGCCTGTTTCCAACTATCTCTCCCATCACTTGGAGAAGACAGTAACATGCCTGACCTTCCCATAAAAAAGCGATAACAGGCCTTTTCCCAAGCCCTCCATCAAGTCGGATGGTTCGTTTGGCCCTTGCAAGTATATCTGCCTTAAGATGAGGGGCGCACAGGTATCGTCCTGAATATCGTTGATAGATCACCGACGGGGCCTTGCACTTGAAACAGGGTTTAACTGGCATATTCACACTCATTTTAACTATCATTCGGTAGCAAGAAAGTGTTAAACAGATATTTCATGCGATCAAGATGAACCCCTGGCAAAATACCTTCTGTCCACCGGTAATTAACGTACCTATACGGTGCACTATAACATACCCGGATTATAAATATATACATAAATGGACCTTTCTGCAGACCATATCAAGTCCCTGCATAAATATGAACTTCGCGTTCTTTTATCAATCGAGTACCTGATGGGCAGATATTCATGGGTACCCGAAGAAGAACTGGTCCGAAACTCCCGTCTTTCTGCTGGTGAAGTTCATTTCAGGCTTTCAAGGCTTATGAAAAAGGGCATGGTAAGGTATTCAAATGTTCCATACCCTGGCTACTGTCTTGTCTTTAATGGATATGATACTCTTGCAATAACCCACCTTGTTAAAAAAGGGATCATAACAGCTCTTGGAGACTGCATAGGGGAAGGTAAGGAATCACGCGTTTATGAGGCACTTGGGACCGGCCCGGTCATCCTGAAATTACACAGGATAGGGCAGAGATCATTTCAGACTGTGAGAAGAGGAAGGAGTTACCTTCCTGAAAACCAGCACTGCCCCTGGGTCTTTGCCTCTCATTACTCAGCCGAGCAGGAGTATCTTGCATTAAACGCGCTTCAAAACCATGTAAAAGTTCCAACCCCGCTCTTTATGAACAGGAATGTCATTGCCATGTCATATATACCGGGAGACAGGCTGGCTGACTGCACACTGGATGATCCAGGGAAGATCTTTGACGAACTGATAACTCAGGTAAGAGCGGCTTTACAGCTTGGTTATATCCACGGCGATCTCTCTGAATATAATGTCCTGTATGACGGGGAAGGAATATGGATCATCGACTGGCCACAATGGATCTCACCTGGCCATGAAAATGCTGATGAGATCCTGGATCATGATCTTGAGACTATCACAAAGTTCTTCCACCGTCGGTACCGGAT
>JAAYPD010000147.1 GCA_012520015.1 Methanomicrobiales archaeon | reverse complement strand
TGATCGCCGCCTGGTTGTCAATGGAGCCGAAGACCAGATTGGTGAGTTCATTACATTCTGGATAGGTGATAAGCAGGCAGTCCAGAAAGTCAGGCTTTATGCAGGTGAGTCACAAAAACTGGACCTGACTTTCATTCCTGGAAAAGAAGGGAGTGTGGATGCATCTGTTACACCCTCCCAGTCAGGAACCCTTGCCAGTGTGCCAACAGAAGAGGAGACTCCGGCTGCAACAGCAACTGAGACCAAAGCTCCGATGTTTATTGCTCCATTAGCTGCAGGGCTTGCTCTTTTCATCCTTGGACGCAGGGTATAATCCTCCCCCGCTTCTCTTTTATGTGACTGGTACATAACTATTTCATATGTCAGAGGTCACGGTTTATTCAACACAGAACTGTCCATACTGCCGGCTTGCAAAAGCATTCCTGGACAGGAACAATGTTCCGTACAGATCGGTTGATGTGGGTATTGACCGGAAGGCGGCTAAAGAGATGGTAGAGTTATCAGGGCAATATGGCGTTCCGGTGATTGTTGCAGGTGACGAGGTCATCATCGGGTTTGATACCGACAGGCTGAGAGCCCTTTTCACTGCTGATGTAAAGACCGACATTTATGACACGATCATTGTCGGAGCAGGTCCTGCAGGCCTTACTGCTGCCCTGTATTGCGCCAGGAAAAACCTGAAAACACTGATGATCTCACCAGATGTCGGAGGACAGGCGCTTGAGAGCTGGAATATTGAAAATTACATGGGGTACCGGATGATCACCGGTGATGACCTGATGGCAAAGTTTGAGGAACAGTTAAAGGAACTTGAGATCAGGATTGAACTGGACCAGGTAAGTTCCCTTCTCCCTACAAGCGGTGGTTTTTCAATAAAAACGGTCTCTGACCTTGAGTATAAGGGCAAAACTGTAATTCTGACGCAGGGCAAAAAGCCAAGAAAACTTGGAATACCAAGGGAGAAAGAGTTTACCGGCAGGGGCCTTTCAGTATGTGCAACATGCGACGGACCTATCTTTAAAGACAAAGTGGTTGGTGTAATCGGGGGTGGTAACTCAGCTCTTACTACCGCCATAGAGATGAGTGGTATTGCAAAAGAGGTGCATCTTTTTGTAAGGTCGAGTATTCGCGCGGATGCCGTATACACATCCCGGTTTACTAAAAAACAGAATATCATCACCCATATCGGCTATGAGGTGACCGAACTTATTGGTGAGGACAGGCTGTCAGGTGTGAGTATTACTAACCGGGAGACCGGGGAGAAGAAGGAGATCTCTCTTGACGGGCTGTTCACCGAGATAGGCTGGATTCCGAACACCTCTTTTGTTGACGGGCTGCTCGTATTAAATGATCAGAAAGAGATAGTGGTGGATATCGATTGTAAAACCAGTGCGCCTGGAATATTCGCTGCAGGTGATGTGACATCCATCTCCGGGAAACAGATCATCATTGCATGTGGTGAAGGTGCAAAAGCTGCTCTTTCAGCTTTTGACTATCTGATGACGAATTGATTCCTGTGAAGATGTGAACCCATCCCGGCCAGGGATAACCTGGATATTTTTTCCTGTCTGTTCTGTTATTGGAAACGGTCCTTCATCCATCATGAGGAGGAATTCTGTCTCATCCTCTGGCCTGCTATGTAAGGGTGATCCTGTCTGTCCGGGCTTTTTTTATGAAATAAAACAATCCGGTTGGTATTCGTCCCTGCTGACATATTCTGCACACCCCAGATATTTGCTGTCTTTGTAAAATCCTGCTGGTTGATGATGACAGCGATGCAGGTAAAGCCAGCAGCAGTTCCAAGTGGGATTACATGTTCATCAAGTCTTACTGAGCGGTTTCTGACCTCCCCAACTTCAAATGCAACATACCCGCCAGGTTTTGTTATACGGTACAGCTCCCTGAAAACCCCTCCCATTACCGCCTCCCAGTCGGTCAGTTTCCTGGTGATGGTTATCTTTTTTCCTATCTCATCTGCGTCAAGACCATTAAACCAGCATCGCAGCCAGTTATCAGAGGTATATTGCACAATATCCAGGAAAGGTGGAGATGTCACGGTGAGGGATACATGATTACCAGGAATTTCGGGCGTGGCACGTGCATCCCTGGTCAGGAAGATTGCAGAATCTGCCGCACGAAGAAGGTTGTCTCTCTGTTTTTGTTCAATTCCCTTTAGTAGATGCCTTGATTTTTTCAGAATTATCTCCCTGACATTCCGGTACGGGGGGACCTGGTTTCGTTCACGATTGATGGTAATCTGGCGTTCGGGAGTTACTGCCTGATTGGGTGGAAGGGTATAGACTGAAAAAAAACCTGGGGAGTGGCCT
>JAAYPD010000146.1 GCA_012520015.1 Methanomicrobiales archaeon | reverse complement strand
ATCCGTTATATTCGTTCAGTAAAGCGGGTGTTTCGGTAGATATATACGGAAATAACTCCTCAACGAACGGGAGAGACGGACATAAGATTACTACACTGTACGATGAGCATCAATTTGGGAACGGGTTTTCGATGTCTGTGATAATTACCAGTGACAGCACCCCGTTCCGGTGAAAAATGCTGTAATTTGTAACAATATAGGGAGATAATATGCAGGTCTCAATGAAGCTGGAGGTTCGCGATACCCCCGGGCAGCTGGTGGCGGCTCTTATGCCCATATCTGACGTTGGCGGGAATATAAAAACGGTCATCCACGAACATGACTTTTCGTCAGACAAAGGTTCACTTGGTGTGGAGGTTGTCATTGAGATCCCCCCAGAAAGGCTGGACTCTCTTCTCAGCCTTTTCCAGGAGAGAGGGATCACGGTCATCAGGTTTGGCGAAGAGCGGATGCATTACCAGCAGTCGGTCATCCTCATCGGTCACCTGGTTCACACTAATCTTGGTGATACGGTAGACCGTATTGATAAAACCGGGTTTGCAGAAGTTACAAGGATGAGCCTTGCGATGCCTGCAATACATGAACGCAGCTCGGCGAAATGCACAATCAAAGCATTAAGCAGGGAACACATGGACAAAGCCATTGAAATACTCAGAGACGTTTCAAGGCAGAAAGATATCCTGATGATAGAGCCGCTGGAGTTCTGACGTGACTATACGTATTGCACTTATTGGTACCGGTGCGGTTGGCAGGGGAATTCTTGAGGCACTGGCTGGTAAAGATCTTGGGATTATTCTGACTGGTGTTGCAGATTCCCGGTCAGGGATAGTGAACCCTGACGGGATCTCTCCATCAGAGGTACTTCGCAGGAAGAAAGAGACAGGTCTTTGCGGTGATGCCTCATGTAATGCTGAAGATGTGGTCCGAAATGCTGACTATGACATTCTCGTGGAAGTATCCCCGACAGATGCCGGGACCGGGGAGCCTGCCACGTCATATATAAGGGCAGCATTATCCAGGGGCTGCCATGTCGTAACGTCAAACAAGGGGCCTGTAGCACTTCATTACCATGAGCTAAAGCAGGAGGCTGATAAAGCGGGTGTTTCGTTCAGGTTTGAAGCGACGGTTGCAGGAGCAATTCCTATCCTTCACACGCTCCTTGAATCCCTGGGAGGGAATGATGTACATGCCCTCTACGGTGTTTTGAATGGAACATGCAATTATATCCTTACCAGGATGGCAGAAGAAGGGCTTTCGTACAGGCAGGCACTTGATGAGGCAAGAGCCCTTGGCTATGCCGAAGCAGATCCGACATATGACGTAAAAGGGATAGATGCTGCAATAAAACTGGTGATCCTGGCAAACACTGTCTGGAACCAGCGGATAACACTTGATGATATTGACATTACCGGGATAGATCTCCTTACAGAAGAAGCTATCAGGCTTGCAGAAGAACAGGATGCAACGATAAGGCTTATAGGTGAGATGATTCCTGAAAAACAACTGTACCGGCTCTCTCCCAGGATCATCCATAAAGATCATCCGCTGGTGGTTCAGGGATCTTTAAATGCCATCATCTTAAGGACTGATCTTGCAGGAGATCTTGTATTCTCCGGGAAAGGGGCTGGTTCATTAGAGACCGCAAGCGCAGTTCTTGGTGATATTACTTTTATTCGTGACAGGTATGAAGGGGGTAATTAAGCGCAGGCGTTCTTACCTGAAGCAGATGCGAAAGCTGACCCTGCGAAAGGGCTCATTTACCGTGGATGATCTTGCGCAGTCTGCAGGAATTCCAAGGAGCACTGCCAGGGACTGGATCATCCGTTTATCTGATGAAGGATGCCTGACTGTTCTTACCCCCCCTCATGGCCGTGCACCAAGCAGGTATGCGGCTATTAGCGCCATACCAAGGATTGCCTGTCGGAAGATCTTCACTGCAGTCGATGGCGATATCGTGGAGATCGTGCACGAATGCCTGTCAAGTGCCTGTGCCGCGTTTTGTGCAAAACATCACGCAAAAGCAAACCCTGATATAAGGATCATCCGACAGGGGACTATCCTGAGAGAGTTTGTCAGGATGGGCAGATATGAAAGTAAGGTAGGTCTCTGGCCTGAACCTGCAGTGGCTGTTACCGGGATATGGCAGGAGGGAGATGAGATCATCCAGGAGATCAGGTCGGTTGGCGGGCCTGCTTTTTCACTGACCGGAATGATGAGCAGGGCTGAAGGTGTTCTCAGGGTTGACATTGTAAAGGGTGAAGATGCAACAGAAGGATGTATCAGAACACAGGCATTAAGGCATGTCATCATAGGGATTGACAATACCGACCGGCTTGAAGAAGGGGCAACCTTTGCGCTTGCCATTGCACTTCTTGATTACCTGTCAGAGCTGTCAGGCACATTCCCTATTGGTCATCATATCGCCATGCTCTGGCAGGCCCTCCCTGAAAAAACTGCGGGGAATTCCTGTAGTTCCATCGAGCTGGCTGTAGTTCCTGAAAAGCTGGAATTGATAAGGAAGGCGGCGGTCAGGTTTGTTGGAGATGAAAGTGTATCTGATGGATGGGGTATCGCCATAAAGACAGGTTTTATCATCCCGGACTTGCTGCACCAGTATGGACTTAAGGCACGAACAGGTTTGATCACCTGTAAAGAAGCGCGCCAGTGTGCCAGGGAATGTGGTATCTATACCTATGGGGGCCAGGGGATTATTGGCTCCCTTGCTGCAATCGGCCTTGCCCATGAGCCGGAGGAGACGATCATTACTCCTGGTTTTTAACCTGTCTCCCTTCCACAAATACCCAGGTATTGGAGAACTCTTTTCCCGGTAATGTTCAAAGATATGTGAATGAAGAAACGATTCACTATCAGCGGATGCAGTACCTGCCTTGGTATTGCCGGCGCAATTCTTCTTATTGCCGCAGCGTTCATGTGCGGCTGCACGACCCAGCCTGAAGGGGTACCGGCTATGACACCGTCACCTACCCAGGCTGAAGCTGTTTCATGTGAAGGTGGCGCGCAGACAGGAGACCTGGTTGAGGTTGACTACATAGGAACCTTCGACAATGGAACCGAATTTGACAACTCATATAAAAATGGCCGGCCCTTCAGCCTGGTGCTTGGCTCTGGCGGAGCAATCCCGGGGTTTGACAAAGCCCTTCACTGCATGAAAGTTAACGAGACAAAGAAGTTTACCCTGCCTCCGGAAGAGGCCTATGGTGAATATGATCCATCCATGGTTTTCTCAATGCCGATTGAGTTCATCCCTGCCGGTGAAAATGCAACAATAGGCGCACGTGTGACTCTCTTCGACGGTGGACAACTGATCCCGGCAACGATTACCGGTTTGAATGAAACAAATGTCACCTTTGACCTGAACAATCCCCTTGTCGGAAAAGCGCTTACTTTTGAAGTAACCATCCGTAATATTACAACATCTGTTCTTTCAAAGTGAAACTTGTATAAAAAATTAGCAATCCCGGATCTTCATCCTGAAGATTGAATATCCGGTATTATTCTCTTTATTCTCTTCGAAGACGGAATTATCTGTGTTTGCAACCATTGCAAGGTAATAGCTCTTCTGCCCGATTGACTTTGGAATAACAAAAGTCTCTGTAATAATCTGCTCAGTTCCGGACAGAAGGTTTTTTACAGTTCTTTCTCCAAGGAAGGTATCTTTTCCATCGATTATTTTATCTTCAGTCAGATAGTACCTGACCTGAAATGCGTCTGCATCATAACCGCCGGAGTTTTCGATGACAACCGACAGTGTAAACTCAGCTCCAGGGCAACCACTTTCAGGTCCTGTGACATCCTTTACACCAATGTCAGCATAGGGTGAGAGGAACACAGGTGGTCCAGGCTCTGGCTCTGGTCTTGATTTTGGTTCAGGTATTGAAGGTACAGATTCGGCAGCTTCTGCCTCCCCGCCATTCTCACTGGTGGTGTCCTGGGCTGGCGAAGTCTCGGAAGCATCCTCTTCTATGTCTTCTATGGGTATTGTTGGTGCTTCCTGTGTAATGGGCTCAACCTGCTCTCCTTCCTGTTCCTCCTCCAGGACTT
>JAAYPD010000145.1 GCA_012520015.1 Methanomicrobiales archaeon | reverse complement strand
GGAACAAATACCCGTGTAGGTCTGGTTCGGGAAGATGGCAAAATCATAAGGATAGAAAAGTTTCCAACGCCGGTGCAGGGAAAACCAGAGGACATCCCCCTGGCCATCGCCAGTACTCTCCTTGAGATTGCAGATGGTATCCCCCTTGCAGGGCTTGGTGTTGCAGCAGCAGGACCGATCAATGCCAGGGAAGGATATCTTGACCACCCGCCAAACATCCCTTTTAACATCGTCCCAATTACGGCCCCACTCAGGGAAGCAACCAGGCTGCCTGTGACATTTCGCAATGACTGCCGGGCAGCGGTCCTGGGTGAGGTTTGTGCCGGGGGGGCCAGAGGGTATGATAATGTCGTCTACATCACCATCTCAACCGGTATAGGTGGCGGGGTATTTACGAATGGAAGAGTCATCACCGGCCGGGGGGGAAATGCAGGAGAGATCGGTCATTTTCCAGTTGATACCACTTACAACCTGCCATGCACCTGCGGGCTTTACGGCCACTGGGAAGGGTATGCATCAGGCAGAGGAATCCCGATCTTTTTCAGGGAGTGGTGCACCATCCATGATCTTCCCTGTGCAGAGATGACGACTCCTGGCATTGTCCGGCTTACAGCAGAAGACATAAGGTACTCATGGTTTCGCGATGCCCTTGCAAAGGTAAATGGCCGCGGACTTTCCACGGTGATAGCCGCCTATGATCCTGAGTGCATCATACTTGACGGAACGGTCATCCAGAGTAATCCTGACCTGCTTGATCAGGCACTTATGTGCACAGACCGGTACCTTGACCTTCCGGTATGTTTACTCAGCCCGCTGAACGGGGATGCACCACTCATCGGTGCTGCAATGACCGTTTTTCATCCGGAGATGATATAACTGGTATTATTTAGAGGATTAAGGGAATTCATCAACATGAACAATCCTGGAAAAAATGGATTTTCTCGTTTATTCCTTGTTTTCCTGATTATTTCTCTCATCTCCGCCCATGCCCCTGCGGATGAAAACAGCGCCCTGCTTATCGCGTTTTATGCATCGGGAGGAACACTTGAGCAGGAGATGGGGCTTATCACCGATGATTTTGCCCAGGTGGTAAGGGGAGCAGAAAACCTGTCAGAGAGGGTCACAATTCTTGCAACTTATGGTGGTGCAAATAAGCCCGGATGGAATGGGATGACAATTGCAACTCTTGATGAGTTAAGAGAAGACCTGGCTGACGGAGAACTTGGAAACAGCAATGTGTCAGTTCAGAAAATTCAAAATGCCAATATGGGAGACCCTGAGTCACTCTCCTTTTTCCTCTCTTATATTGAGAGAAAATTCAGTTATGATCGACTTTTTCTTATCTTTATCGGTCATGGACAGGCATATACAGGGATGCTCTTTGACCAGAACCATGGCGATGATGGGCTTAGCATTGAAGAGCTTACAAAAGCTGTCGGTTCACGCGACATCTGTCTTATCGGGTTTGACTCATGCATGATGGGTTGCCTTGAAGTATTATCGGCACTCTCCCCTTCTGCGTCGTACATCATTGCAAGCGAAGAGACGGAGCCAGAAGAAGGCTGGCCATATGAACCGTGGATCAGGTATATCGGTGCACATCCTGGTAGATCAACTGAAGAGTATGCACGAGTTCTCTTTGATGAATACATGAAAAACCCAAGCCCTGGCAAGACTATTGCCTTTTTAAATCCGAAAGAGGCCGGTTATCTTACAAAACAGCTGGACCAGTTTGCCAGGGACCTTCATGCACTTACCGGAGATCCGGGTGGATGCGAGATTATAAACAGAATACTATCAAAGACACAGCATTTTGGCCTTTTCGGAAGCGGAGAACCTGAGAAGGCTACCATGGATATATATTCACTTGCATATGAGGCCGGGCTCTCTGTTCCCTATCTTTCCGGTTCCGCAGAAGAGTTAATGGAAGGAGTTAACCGTACTGTCATCTTTGCAAGGCACGACGCCATGGTGCCAGATGCTCACGGAATTGCCATTCTCTCCCCTGTCATGATAAGCCCGGTCTTTTACGAATACTACCGGGAGAGTGTCTTTATTACCCCTTCATGGGACCGGTTTCTTACCAGGTACATGAAAGAATGTCACCCATATATCAGTTCAGGATCACGCCTGTTTAAGTAATTAAATCTTGTCATACTTTTCATAACATTTTACTTTTTTGGAGGTTTATCTGCGTAACTCCTATATTATATAGATTGTTTTGTCATGCATCCACCCAACCATATATTGACCGTGGAGTAAGAATGAAAAGATTATATGTGAATTTTACGGCAGCCTAAAATTGGGTTTGGATGTATCAATTCATTTTCAGCTGGCATTTGAGATCAGTCTTCTGACATCTATCCAGATTACCAGTTCTTTCCTGCTCTCGCCTCGTTCTCCAACCTCTTTCTTAATAACCCCAAGGATATGTCCCCCCTCCTCAACACTTCCACATGATGAGTTATCAATGTCCGTTACAGGCACGGTCAAAACGGAAGTTACCTCATCCACTACTATGCCGGTCTTTTGTGATGAGACAGTATCGTCCAGGACAATAAACCTGAGGTCTGCAGAAGAATCGTCTTTTGCTGCTGCAATCTCAAGAAGCTGGCGCAGGTCGATGATGGTGGTTATCTCACCGCGGAGATCGATAATTCCCCTGATATGGGAAGGTGCATGAGGGAGAGGGGTAATTCTCGAGGCTTCAACGATCTCTTTTATATCAAAGAGATTCGCAGCAAATTTATCTTCTCCAATAATAAATTCGACAACCTGGATTTCACCTCCCTGTTCATCCTTTCCTGCGTGGATTTTTTGATCAGTAAGCTCCATGATAATCCTTAAATCCTGAATTTTGCCATCTCTAATGCGACAGTTTCTGCAATCTGGTTCACATTGGCAATGATCTTACTTATCTGTTCAATTGAAGCTGATGCCTCCTGTGTTGCAGCTGCAGCATCTCCCGCCTCTTTTGCCGTGTTCCTTACAAGACTGCTGACTTCGTTTATGCTTGCTGTCACTTCTTCAACAGATGCAGCCTGCTCTTCGGAGGATGATGCAACGTCGGTTGCATCTTTGGTGATTTCATCAATTGAAGTAGCAATCTGTTCAAATGCTCCAAGTGTTTCAGAAAGGGCTGCACTCCCCATGTTAACGGTATCTCCGGCATGACCCATCGCCTCATTCGCCTTTTTGGCTTTTGTCTGAAGTGTAGTTATCATGTCTGTAATATTTTCAGCAGACTGGCGCGAATCCTGGGCAAGGGACTTGACTTCCGCAGCAACTACTGCAAAACCCCTTCCCGCTTCCCCGGCACGTGCTGCCTCTATGGCTGCATTAAGGGCAAGGAGGTTGGTCTGGTTTGCGATATCTGAAATCAGCCTGACTATTTTTCCGATCTCATCCATCTGCAGGTTGATATCTTTTACGATCTGCTCAACTTCAGAAGAAGAGTGCTTTATCTCCTCCATCGCGGTCTCGGTCTTTTGTGCCAGTTCAACACCGTTTTTCGCAAATCCATTGGCAACAGTTGCGGTGGACGATACACCTTCAGCACGACGGGAGACTTCTGCAACGGTTATATTAAGGTCTTCCATGGCCTTGAGAACCTGGTGGATACCATCTTCCCCTCGTAATGAATTGCCACTTACTTCCCCGGCGTTTTTAGCAATCTGTTGTGCACCGGCTGAGACCTCCTCAATGCTTGCGGTTGCTTCTTCAGCATTTGAGGCAAGGTCAAGGAGTTGCTTGTTTATAAGTTCTACAGCCGCAGATACCTGGATGCCAATATTGTTCAGTGCTTCCTTAAATTCGATCCAGTCACCAGATAAATTGAGTGCTGGATCAACCCTGGCTGCAAAATTGGAGTTAGCGTACTCCCTGGAGACACGAAGCGCTTCATTCACCGGTATAATGACGCTGTCCAATGTGTCATTAACCCCTTCAACAACTTTCCTGAAATCGCCATGATGCCTGGTTGCATCAGCACGTGTCTGCAATCTTCCTCCAGTACCTGCTTCTGAAAGGACGAGGGCATCATTCACCAGTAATCGTACAGCATCATTCACCTGGCTTAGCCTGTTATTTATCCTGACAAAGTTATCATGGGCATCTTTGGTATACTGGTCAGCGTCAGCAATGTTAATAGACAGATTTGTATCTCCCTTGCTGAGCTTGTCCAGGTTTTCGCCAAGTTTCTCAACCTCATTATTCAGATACATTGCAACGCGGACAGATGCCGTGTGATCCTGGATAAATTCAAACGCCCCGGTGACCTTACCATCCTTATTTTTTATTGGTATACCAGTGTATGCTATCTCAAGATCCTTACCGGCGGGTCTGGCCTGTGTATTGCGGGTTATATCAGTATTCTTCTCCATTGCCTGTGCACATGCACAGTTACGGGTCTGACAGTCACCGGTTTTAAACTGGTTAAAGCACTTCTTTCCAATCAGATCCTTTTTAGATGATTCAAGCAGCCTGGCCCCGGTCTCATTCATATACAAAATATTAAATGAGTTATCAAGTGCCAGTATCGGAATTGGTATCTGGTCAATATACCCGACCAGAACATTTAATGTTGTATTCACCCCATCGACGATCTTCCTGTAATCCCCATGATGTCTTGTTGCATCAGCACGAGTGTCCAGCCTGCCTTCAATAGTCCCATTTACCAGCCCGTCCGCGTCAGACACAAGGAGATTGATAGCATCAATACATGCGTTCAGGTTGTTTTTGATGGCATTGAAGTCACCCTGGTATGCGTCTGTGATTTTTTCAGGAATGTCTCCTTTTGAAATCCGGTCAACATATTCAGCAGCAACATTCAGTGGATTAATCACCGCATCAAGTGTGTCGTTAACTCCTTCAACAATCTTTCTAAAATCGCCCTGGTGCCTGGTTGCATCAGCCCGTGTATCCAGGCGCCCTTCTACTGCTGCTTTTGAGAGTAAATTTGCGTCATAAACGAGTTTGTTGACGGCATCAATACATGCGTTCAGGTTGTTTTTGATCTCGTTGAAGTCGCCGTTATATGAATCTACAATTTTTGGAGGGATGTCCCCTTTTGAAATCCGGTCAACATATTCAGCAGCAACATTCAGTGGATTAATCACCGCATCAAGTGTGTCATTAACTCCTTCAACGATCTTTCTAAAATCGCCCTGGTGCCTGGTTGCATCAGCCCGTGTATCCAGGCGTCCTTCTACCGCAGCTTTTGTCAGAGAAAGAATATCTTCAATTGCTGCTTTCTGGGAGGTTAGATCAATAATAAACTCTACAGCACCGGTGCAGGTACCACTCTCATCAAAAATCGGAGTTGCTGTAATTAATATCGGGATATCAGCTGAACCAATGTGGGCAATCGTCTCTTCTGTAATAACCCGACGTTCCCGAATGCTCCGCATTGTGGCGCAATTTCCTCCCTGGCAGATTTCCGTATTGAACAATGTGTGACAGATTGTCCCAACAAGGTCTTCCGGATTTTTCTGGAACAGGTCTGCGCCAGCCTTATTTATATGAGTGATTTTCTGGTTAAGATCGATTGCAATGACCGGGGTAGCAACACCATTGAGCACTCCCTGGATCTCCTTTCCGGCGCGGACTAAATCTGCTTCTTTTTCCTTTAACTTAGTGATGTCCTCAAAATATTCAACAGCCCCAATCACATCTCCTGAATCGTTAAACAATGGAGATGCATAGTAATGAATGGGGATATCCCTTCCTCTTATGTGGGCAACCGTCTCAGAGTCTATCTTTCGTTTCTCTTTCATCGCACGAAGAGTTGCACACTCCCCACTTTCACAATCATCAGTCCTGAACAATTCATGACATCTCCTGCCCACGGCCTGTTCCTTCGTAATTCCAAGAACCTGCAGGGCAGAATCATTGATCATCTGAATTATCCTGTCAGGAGTGATCTGAATTACTGGTGTTGCAACACCGTCAAGGATGCTCTGACAAAATGAATCTGCGTTTTTCTCAACATCCATAGTATTCACTCTTATATGTGGATCATCTTATTAGAAATTAAAAAAGATCATTCGCAATGCTACAATGCCATGCATATCCACCTCCTTATAATATCAGAGCATAAACTGTTTTACATGAAACCCCGGGATGAGGATGTCAGGGCAGACTCACTTATCCTGGATTTTTTGTCAGAAAAACTCCAAGGGGCCAGTATTAGAGAGATTTCTTCCGCGCTAAAGTTAAATCGGAATCTTGTTGCAAAATATCTTTCCATAATGCACATGCAGGGCAGAGTAGAGCTGCGATCATATGGAAAAGCGAAACTCTACCGAAAGGCAACCAGAGTTCCTTTTCATGCCCTGTCTCTTATAAACAAGGGCTGTGCAATAGGCCTTGATCAACTCCTTTATGTCAGGGAGATCCTGGGCAACTGCAAGGAGATGACTGGAACCGAAAAAAGTGACTTATTATCCAAGCCTTTTTCGGACATCTTTCACCCGGCTTTTACAGATCCGGTCGTGAAAAAATACATACAGGAATACCGTAATGGTGCTGATTCTCTCCCTCTTAACCGGGAGATATCCTGGCGAAAACGTGGGATTAATCTTACCTTAGTCCCCTGCATATTTGATGACGGGGCTCAGGGGCTTGCACTTCTCCTCTCCGAGCAGGGAAATGTTGCACCTGCAAGTAAAAAGGAGAAGAACAATATCAGGACATACCAGTACCTGACACATGAAACTCCGAATTTTGTTCTTCACCTGAATGCCGACGGGGACGTGCTTTATGTCAATGAATCATATGCAGCATACTGCAAGGTCAGGGCATCAGATCTTCTCCATACCAATGGCATTCCTCTTGCAACTCAGGATGATTTTAAAAAAATCAAGAAGAAGGTCTTAAATAACAGGTCCATGAATGAACCGACTTCCAGTGATATCCAGGTTGTCATGGAAGATGGTTCAGTACGATGGCAGAGCTGGCTTTTTCACCCGGTCAGAGAACATGGCGTTCTGACAGAGCTTCATGGATATGGACGGGACACAACCGAAGAGCGTGAGAGAGAGATCTTTTACATCAGGCTTCAGAAAGACTTTAACCAGGATGTCCAGGATAAGACATCCGAACTACGCGAGATTACTGCACAACTAAGAAAAGAGATCGATCAGCGAAAGGCACTTGAACTGGCATTAAAAAAGAGTGAAGAAAAATATCGCAACCTGATTGAAATCACGACAGATATTATCTGGGAAGCAGATCAGTTTGGAACAACCACGTATATCAATCCCAAAGCCACTTCAATCCTTGGTTATCCGTCAGAAAAGTTAACAGGGAAAAAGATATGGGATAAGATAAGTCCTGATTACCAGGATACTTTGAAGAACTACTTTTCAGAAACGAAATGTTTATCATTTGAACAGATTGCATTCCCGATGATCCGGTCAGATGGCTCAGAAGCCTGGATTGAACTGTCAGGGATACCTCTTGTAAACGACATGAAACAGTTCTCCGGGTACCGGGGAATCGGCCGTGACATTACAAGATCAAAAGGCATAGAAGAGCACAACCAAAGACTACTTGCAATCATTGAGAATACACCTGATATTGTCAGGATCTCCGACTTCCACGGAAACCTCCTGTACATGAACAAGGCCGGAAGAAAAATTTT
>JAAYPD010000144.1 GCA_012520015.1 Methanomicrobiales archaeon | reverse complement strand
CGTACGAGTGGTAGTATCGAGTGAGAGAGATACCTCAATGTTCATGAATAAGACGTACTTGATATTACGAAAAGTTAAAAAATTATGTCATTGGATCTGGATCAATCTCTAAAGCTGTCTTACATGAAGTTCTCTCATCACTTTTCTCCAGAACCCAGGGGCGCTCAGACTATCAGGTTGTGATGGGCCTGATGGGTCATTAAGAGAGATTTGTTCTGTAATCTTTCCTTTTTCCAGTCTTATCATCTCATCGGCAACGGCCATCCGCTCAGGCCTGTGAGTGGAGAAGATGACATAACTGATCCCTGATCTCCTGATAAAGTCCTCGATATGATCACAAAAGAGTTCATCAAGGTGTGAATCGGTCTCATCAAGTATCAGGATATCAGGAACTGCAATACAGGCAGCTGCAAATGCAACCAGGATCAGTTCGCCCCCGGAAAGGCCCTGCATGTTCCGGTCAAGCAGGCAGGTTATGCCAAGGTCTTTTGCAAATCTCCTGACTTTCTGATCAGTCTTTGTGCATAACACACGGGTGAACCTGAGAGGGCTTGCCAGTTCATCATATACACGGGTAAAAAGGACATTCCTGTCAGGATACTCTCCCACCCATCCGATTGTACATGCTGCCGGATCTTTGCCGTCAATTTTTATGCTGCCACAAGCCGGCCGGAGTATTCCTGACAGAAGTCTTAAAAAAGTGGTCTTGACTGCCCCGTTTGGGCCGGTGACCGCCAAAATCCCAGGATGGATAGTAAGGGACAAGGGGGAGAGTGTTCCTGCCCTGGCCGAATTTACCTCAATCATTGGCAGAAAACCGTGGGGTATAAGGCAGGATTCGCCTGGTGATTAGAAATGCTGCCATGGCCTTGATTATGTCGCCCGGTATAAAAGGGAGCATTCCTGTGGTAAAGGCAGCAACCAGGTTCATCGGGACCGAATAAACCAGCCAGGAGAGACCAAAGAGGTAAATGACCAGGGTTGCAAGACCAAGTCCTGCCATCTGTATCTTTTCTGATTCCTGTTCATAACACAGGCCGACAAGGACTGCTGCAGGAACAAAACCGACCAGGTATCCACCGGTAGGCCCTATAAGAACACCAAGTCCTGCTGCCCCGTTATGAAATACCGGAAGACCGATTGCACCAAGGAGGAGGTACATGGCCATGGGGATGCCTGCGTACCGTTTCATGATAGAGCCGGTCAGGAGAACAGCCATGGTCTGCAGGGTTATCGGGACCGGTATAAATGGAATGGATACCCAGGAGAAGACCGTGGTCATCGCGATGAAAAGGGTGGTATGAGTGATGATGACAGAACGGTGATAATTTCCGGCCATTTTTTGTTGACAATAAAGGTAATGCAGACAGTTAAACTATGGTTGAACTGGATTAAATGTGAGTAGTATTTGGGTTATATGTGAATACAGTCACCGGCTATAACCCGCTCGATCTTTCCATTATCTTTTTTAACCACGAGAGCCCCGTTTGGATCAATATCTATAGCCTCTCCATCAAAGTGGGTTCTTAAAGTGACAATTCTCACCCGCCTTCCGATGGTTGATGAAAAATTCTTCCATTCCCTGATGACTGCATCAAACTCCCCCTGGGATATCATCTCGTACCGGTTTTCGAACTCTTTCAGGACAGCAGCCAGGAGGACTGCACGATCAACATCCTTGTTAACTTCCTGGCTGATGGATGTCATGGTGCTCCTTATGGTCTGGTTTAATGATTCAAGGTTGACATTTGCGTCTATGCCGATTCCAACAAGGCAGTAGTCTATTTTATTTCCTTCCGCTCCAAGTTCAAGAAGTATACCTGCAACCTTTTTGTCTCCGATGATGATGTCATTTGGCCACTTGATAAGGGCTCCAATGTCATACATCTTGCGCACGACTCTTGCAACAGAGACAGATGCAGCCAGGGTAAGCATGAAAAGCCTGTCGATAGGGATTTGTGGCTGAAGGATGATGGTGACCCATATACCTCCGGCAGGAGATACCCATGCCCTGCCCATTCTTCCGATCCCGCCTGTCTGTTCTTCGGCGATGATGACCATACCGTCCATCTCATCTATCCCGCCCTGCTCTGCAAGATCTTTGCCGTACCAGATGGTCGAGGGAATACTCTCAAAAAACCGCATCCTACGGCCGATGAACTTTGTTTTCAGGTGTTTGTAGATGATATGCGGCCGAAAGTCCTGGTTCTTATCATGCAGGATGTATCCCTCGTCGCCTGATGACGTGATATCATATCCAAGCTGGCGCAGCTCATTGATGTGTTTCCAGACAGCCGACCTGGAAAGGGAGAGTGACTCTGCCAGCTCACTGGTCTCAACCGATTTATCAGATTTTTCAAGAATTTCAAGGACTTTAAATGCCTGCGTATACATTGACATCACCGTTTTGCACTGATCTGCTCTGTGGGAAGCGGGCATGGATCTTTGCCACAGACCTGTTTGATAATTGTGGACTGGTGTTCCATGAGGGTTGCAAGGTCAAATATTCCGGTTATATCCACAACTCCAATAGCGGCAAAGGTCTTTCCGTCATCATCCTTCAGGGGGGCGACTATTACCGGGATCCCTTTATATTGACCTGATGACGGAGTAACTTTACGGATCTCTCCAGCTTTTAGTACTTCCTCAAGAACCGGGCCAGAATAGTTATCATCAGCAACTGTCCCGTTTTCGATACGGATCCCGTTCTTCTCAAGAGAGCGGGCAGTCACCGGCAGTTTTCCCAACATCTCGTGTATTGCCATGGAGATTGGTATCCAGTCTGATGGCTCAGAACTGGAAGATAAGACATAGCGGTTCATCATCTTCCCCTTAATTATTGTGCATTGCTCTGCGACCTGGAATGAACGAGATATAATGAAAGTTATTCCAGGACGTACATACTGATCACATCTCGTAGTCAAAAGCAGACTTACTGCATTATACAGATAGTTTTGCTTTATACTATTATTCCCTTGCGTCTGATTACAATAATCCTTCGCCTTCACAGGCACAGAACTCATGGACAAACCGTCGGGACGGGTATTCATGCAGGCTGGCGACAAGGATCCGGCCTTTTCCATAAAGTATTTCCAGCATGACCGGGCCTTCAGGTGACTGCAAAATGACCTGGCTGTCCTTCTCACCTGAAGATGTATTAAGAATCCCGTCGATGGAGACCTCTTTTATTCCATCTTCGATGATTGAGACAAAAGGGTTATTGTCATGGCACCTGACAGGCGTCGTTGCAAACCCGTACTGGTAAAAGACCTGCACCGGCAGCCAGTCATATGCATAGGGAAAGTCTGCACCTGCTCCAAAGGAAAGAAGTGTCCCGCCTTCCTGGACATATCTCTGTATCCTGGGCTTTATGGCCCGTAAAGCAGAGAGAATGCAGGTGTACCTGGAGGACGCAAACCCTGCAGGGACCACAAGACCATTCAGCCTGCGCCTGAAGAACGGTGCGGCAAGGAGGTGTGGAGTGACAAGTTCACATGAATGGCCGCATTCTTCTATGAGCCGGGTAAAGAGCAGGGGACCGTCCCAGACCACCGCAACCTGCGATGACATTATCCTTTGATCACCCCAAGAGGTTCAAGCCGCGCAACAAGCCTGGATATGCCAAGGTTATGGACAACTGATACCACCTCTGATGATGGTTTGTACGCATTCGGAGCCTCCTCGGCGATAGCTCCGTCATGGGGCGCCCTGACAATGATTCCTGCCTTCCCAAGTTCATCCCTGATGTTTTTCCCTTTGATCTTCTTTTTTGCCTGGGATCGCGAGAGAACACGGCCTGCACCATGACAGGTGGAACCAAATGTCTCTCTCATTGCAACATCTGTGCCCTTGAGAAGGAAAGAGGATGAACCCATGCTGCCCGGGATTAATACCGGCTGGCCTGAATGTGCATAATCTGCCGGGACATCCGGACACCCCGGCCCAAATGCACGAGTCGCGCCTTTACGGTGCACACAGACTTTTACCTTCATTTCGTCCACGGTATGTTCTTCAATCTTTGCGACATTGT
>JAAYPD010000143.1 GCA_012520015.1 Methanomicrobiales archaeon | reverse complement strand
TTAAACAGACGGATTCGATCTCACGCAGGTTTACGGCCCTTGCTGCACCTTTCAGACTGTGTGTTTTTCTAAAAACCTCTTCGATAAGCGCAGGTTCCGGTTCAGACTCAGTTTCAGCTTTTTCCAGCTGAATAAGTCCGCTTGTAATGCCTGTGAGAAGTTCTTCTGCATCCTCCCTGAAGGTTGCAAGGAGGATTGCATAAAACTCGTCGTCTGAATTTATCATAGAGAGGACTAAACCTGGTACTGCAGGGTTATCTTCTTTAGTCTTATTCCAAGTTCATGCAGATCTTCTGCTGTTTTTTCTGCCTTGTGGGTGATTTCAAGATTCTTCTGGGCTGCATTCCGGATATTTTCAATTGCACCTGATATCTGGTCCATCCCTGCCACCTGGTCCTGGATAGATGTGGTTATCTCGATCGCCTCGTGGGAAGAGTCTGCAATGGACCTTGTCAGGACCTCTATGGCCTTTCTTGCATCGGTTGTAAGCCTTACCGCATCAGCAACTGTATTAGATCCCCTCTCTGCAGATACTACAGTGGAAGAGACCCCACGCTGGATATCGGTAAGTATGGTCCTGATAGTCCCTGTTGCCTGTTTTGACTGCTGGGCAAGGTTGTGAATTTCATGAGCGACCACGGCAAAACCTTTTCCAAAGTCCCCGGCTTTTGCAGCTTCAATTGAGGCATTTACGGCAAGAAGGTTCGATTGTTCGGAAATGTCGGTTACTGTTGCGATAATCTCGCCGATTGCCTGGCTCTGCTCGGAAAGCTTGACGACATTCATACTTATCATGTCCATCTGGCGCTGGATATGGTTCATTCCGTCAAGTATCTCCTGAACTGACTGCTGGCCGGTCTCGGAGACCTCTATTGCCTTCTTTGCCTTTTCAGACATGGACTTGGTCTTCAGGTTGACAAGGTCAGTCTTCTTTCTTACCGTCTCTACCGTGTCTGATGTCTCATTAACGGTATCTGCTGTCTGGCTGCTAGCAGATGAGAGCTGGCTTGTAACTGTAAGGATCTCACTTGATGCAACCGAGAGCACAGATACACCTTCGAAGAGTTCCTCTGTGATAAGCTTCATCAGCCTGGACAGTTCAATGCCGATGGTGTTCAGTGCATCACGGTATGCGACGAATTCCCCGGCAACGGGTATTTTTTCATCAAACCGTGCGGTAAAGTCCCCTGATGCATAGCACCCTGCAAGACGCATTGCCTCGTTTACAGGTTCGGTGATGGTTTCAAGTGTTTTATTAAATCCGGCGATGATTCTACGGTATCCGCCCCTGAATGCCTTATCATCACCCCTGATGGAGAGATCTCCGGCTCTTGCGGCGTCTGTCAGTTTTATGGTCTCTTTATGCAGGTGATCGAAAGATTCCACGAGAAGCTCAAGAGCAGGCCGTATCTGGTCAAGTTCATCGACCGGACCGGTAAACTCCTTGATGTATTCACCATTGGCAATCTTGACGATATTTCCAACAACATTTGTCTGTAAGTCGTCTGCAAACTCGTCCATCGTGGCCGCCATGATGCCTATCTCATCTTCCCGCCTGATGTTCAGCCTGGCTGACAGGTGACCATTGCGAAGCTCTTTGATCATGGCTACGACCTGCTGAAGCGGGCCTGCAATAGAGCGTCCGAACAGAATTGCAACAACTGCGCCAGCAACGATGGATGCTATGACAATGGCAAATATGGTATTCCTGATAGTATTAATTGGCCCGTCAAAATCTGACATCTCGGCACGCGAGACGATGTACCAGTCAAGTGGCTCAAAATATGTATATGCATCAAGAACAGTGGTCCCATTCACCTGGTGAATGATGGCCCCTTCTTTATTCTCAAGCATCTCCCTGACATATCCCATCTCTGACCAGTTGGCGTCACTAAGAGTCGGGTGAACAAGAACCATTCCATTTCCGTCAAGAACGAACATGTACCCATTCATACCCACAACTGTATTACGGATACTTTTTTTCACAACATCAAGGGTCTGTTCTTCCTCGGTCCCGACTAATAACACCCCAATTACCGTTACGTTCTTGTCGATAATAGGTTCATAGGCCGTTACATAGTTGACACCAAAAAGATCCCTCCTTCCGTAATAGGTTTCTCCTTGTTTTACAGCGACCTCATATACATTGTCGGTCAGGTGTGTCCCTACAGCACGTTCACCATCAGTCCCCTTGACATTTGTGGATATCCTTACTGCATATGAGTTATTATATACCTGGAAAACTGTTGCCGCTCCCCCTACAAGGTCCCTGACACCATCCACGATCTCAAAATTCCCATTGACTACAAACTCTTTTCCATTCTTGTCAATAAGGGTCATCTTGTTATCTATTATCTCCGGGGTCCCTTTTGCATAAAAGTTCTGCCTTAATACATTCAGGTCACTGTTTACCTTGTTCCTTGTAAGCTTGTAGACGTCATTTGTCCATCCTTTCATGTCCTGGACCTGTGTCTCAAGCAAAGTCTCAATCTGCTCGTTTATGACATTGACAGAGCTTGAGTAAGATACAAGCCCAAGTAGCATCGTGGGAATAATTGCAAGAAATAAGGATATTACAAGAATTTTCGTTCCAACTTTCATATCAGAAAAAAACTGGATCATAAACCCTCCTCAGGTAAGAAGATATCTTCTATATCTGCACCGTTCCAGCTATGGAAAAGATGCGCAGCTTTTTCATTAAAATAAAGGTCAGGTCTCTGTGTCATCGATTATCATCCTGGGATCTGTTAACAATAACTGTGCATTCAGTACATGCAGCGAACCAATAGTTCCACAGATGCATGATCCCCATCCTCCAGGCCCCCTCCGGTCGGTCCTGGTAATCTCTTCTATCTTCAGGTTTCCGATACCGGTGATCTGGTCGGCAAGGATACCAAATGTCAGGTTTCCATCGGTGAGAACTATCACCCGGTTCAGGTCAGTCAGCCCCTTCTCAGGGATGGACAAAAGAACCCTGAGATCAACCAGTGAGATTATCTCACCCCTCACAGAGCAGATACCGGCGATAAAACCAGGAGTCCCGGGAACGGGAGTAATCTCCGATGTCTGGATAACTTCCCTGATATACCTCATCTCAACTGCATACTCCTGGTACATGAGATTAAACCTTATTACGCTGATAACCGGAGGTTTTGTCCTCTTTTCTTCTGGCAATGCCAGTTGCCTTGCACGTTCTGTAAGTTTTTGTTCGATCTCCTGTTGATCGCGCACTAAAGAAACAAGGGGGTACTCGGGCTTTCCATGAATGTCAGGGATGATGTCAGCAAGCCTGGTCTGGCTGGCGGCTCCATAATCGAGAAATTCGATAAGGTCAAAAATAATAACCAGTTCAGAGCTGAATATCCTGATGCCAGGGATCATGGTCTGAATACGTTCCTCTGTAAACTGGCCTTCGGGTCTGACATCGCCCTCCTGGATTATGTAAGTTTCATCAACCCAGAGGGCTACTATTTCAAGCCCTTTCCTTACGATAATCAGGTTATCTGTCGGCAGGGGAGAGCGCTTTTCGTAACCGAAAAGTTCCCTGACCGAGTAGACTTTAATTATCTCTCCATGCAGGTTAATTGTCCCTGCAAAGCCTGGTTTTTCCTGCTTCTCATACGTGGGCATGACCATTCTGATCATGAAGACCGCATCAGAGATGGGTATACCACACCTGATATGTCCAACTGAGAAGAACAGGTAATTGTCCATGGTAATGTTATAATTAGGATTATTCAGAGTATCTCTTTTTCAATATATAATACATAGCAAAATTTCGAAAACTTCCGGCAGTACCTCAGAAAGTCGCCCTTTCACTATGAAGTGTAATTAGCAGGTTGTCTCCTGAAATACTTCCATTTACTACGTTTATTCATAGCCACCGGGAAGAACGCATATAAATCACATATAAAATAGGACATAAATTCTGATGTATCAGCTTATGTCACTTATCTAAAAACCCAGTATTTTTCTTTAAATAAAATTATACTGAGTAAATGGTTTCAAATATGGATGAACTTCAATATTTTTTGAACAATAGATCGATCGATATAATAATAATATAATAAAAACAATGGAATGAATCAGGGATGGGGATGGTTCCTGAGACAGTATTACAACTTTCTGATATTGATATTGAGGTAATAGATATCCTTTCAGAAGTCGGTTTAAAGAGCGGGGAGGCCCGTGTTCTGGTGGTTCTTTTTAAAGGCTATGATCTGACTTCGCGTGAGCTTGAGAGAATTTCAGATCTCAGGCAACCGGAGGTCAGTATCGCAATAAACCAGCTTATAAAACGGAGCTGGGTCTATGTTACCAGTCACATAACCGAGAAGAAAGGACGCCCTGTTAAGGTTTACAGTCTGCAACGTTCGATAGACGAGATACTTGACCAGATAAAAGGGGAGATTGAAGGAGATTACCGCCAGAAGATTGATGTTATTGAGCGGGTCAGGGTTTTGGTCAGAGAAGCCAAAGAAACAGAATAATTCATATCCCCCAGATATTTTTACTGCAATAAACTTTTTACGATCGTCTGCTCTGCCAGATTTCCCCTGGCACACAAAAAGGAGATCTGAAAAGTCAGGCCACCATAAATATCAGGGAATGATGTCATACCCTACTATAATATCTGGTGATCATCTGTGAAAATAACTTACTGGGTAACATCCATAATTATCGTTATTATCTGTTTTGCTGGCCTTACTGCTGCCGAAGATATGACTGATCGGATAATATATCCTGAATACTGGTACCAGCAGGGCGTCTCTGAATTCCTCTTAAAACATTATGACCGTGCTCTTACCCTGCTTGATACTGCCATTGCCCAGGATCCTGACCTTGCCGACGCATGGTACTGGCGGGGAGTTGTCCTTAGCGCTCTTGGAGATAGCAAAGGTTCTGTTGAGTCCATAAATAAGGCAAAGGCAATGAACCCCATGATCGATGATCCTTTTCGTCGTCGTGTTGGCCCGCTTGCCGAACTGGACATAAAACCGGTTCCAACGCAGCGGGTTGTCAGGGAAGAGCAGCAGCTTCAGATGGTCGAGACCAATATTGACCTCTCAAAAAAGCCAGATCCGACCGGGCCCGACATCGTGATAACCTCGTTTACTCCACGGGTCAGGGAGGGAAATCCACAGCTTGAGATAAAGGCCACGGTTGAGAACCAGGGGTATCGTCCGACTACTGACTTTTTCATCACCTTCTATGCATCAAAAGACAAGACCGTTACCCGTGATGATATACCTGTCGGATATTACCTTATTCAAAACCTGAAAACTGGAGAGGTAAAGCACCTGACCGGTTATTTCCCGATGGAACGGATGGAACCAGGCGACTTTTACATCGGAGCCATTGCAGATCCTGGAAATGAGATAATGGAAGTCTCAGAGGATAATAACGTGGCTGTTTATCCGACAAAAATTACAATTCCTGATGTGAAAAGTTCTGCTTTCCTGGTTACAACCGGCTCTGTCCCATTTGTATCTGAAGAGATCGAGAAAGATACAAGATTTGCCGTTAAAAGACCTGACCTTGTGGTAAGCAAGGTGACAGCCGGGCAGTCCGGTGTTCAGGGTGGCACTCTTACGGTAAGCACAATTGTGAAAAACCAGGGGTCAGCTGCCGCTGGCGCATTTAAGATATCAGTATACCTCTCACGTGACGGGAGGATTACAGAGCAGGACAGGGAGATTGGATATGGGATGATCTCCGATCTCGGGCCCGGACTGCTTCGTGAAGGAGAGGCGGTTGTAACTATTCCACCTGATCTCCTGCCTGGCGACTATTATCTTGGCGTGATGGTGGATTCAGAGAAGGTGATAGCTGAAGAGAATGAAGCAAATAATATCCTGTTTGCAGATAAGAAGGTGAAGATCTCAGCCAGCAAAGGCCCAGGTCCAAGTCCAAGCCCTGCACCAACAAAGGTCCCGAGCGTGCAGGAGCTGGCAGACCTTGTGGTGATGGAGGTCTCTTCAGATACGACCGGAACTCCTGGAGGAGTCATGAATGTTACGACTTCTATTAGGAATGTCGGGACTGTCGATGCAGGGCCATTTGTAGTGGAGCTTTATCTCTCCGCTGACCAGAATCTCTCAGACGAGGATATTCTCCTTGGCATGGGCAGGATCCCCGAGCTTCCTGCCGGGACACAGTCAGACGGAAATGCGCCAACCCCGATCCCGGCTGATATCGCTCCAGGGACATATTACTTTGGTATCCTGGTGGATGCCGAAAATGATGTGGCAGAGTCTGATAAAAGTAACAATGTCATGTTTGCAAAGATACCGGTAACGATAAAATAAACCCGCCCAATTTTTTCGGAGTCCAGGCCGGATTACGAGCGTTTAATAGCGTTTACTGGCCTGTTCGTTCCTGAAGGTCTGTGATGGTCATTCAATCCTCTTGCTTAAGGTATCGATAGCCTCCTGGAATGTGCTGGTGTCTGGCTTAACAATGACTACCGGGATATCAACGATTCGCTCTATCAGGGTTGCCAGGATTGGAGCGCAGATTATACCTCCTGCTCCTTCCTTCTCTGCCTTGACTGCCGCAACGATACAGTCTTCCATGGTATTTGCAGTATATCCCTTGATCCGTATTTTTCTCCCGTTAACCTCGATTGTTCCTGCGCCGATCTCATCAAGCAGGAACTTTGCTGCAATGATGGCGATCATGTCCTGGTCATATGGCTCCAGGGCCTGTACAATGGCTCTTACCGTTGAGAGCCGTGGGTCACGTTCTCCTGAAGTGATCTTGTAAAGTGTTGCAGGAGGAATCCCTGCCAGCTCAGCAAGTTCTTTAAGGGACATGTGCCGGCGGTCAAGTGCCTCTTCAAGGGCAGATTTAAAATCTTTTCTGAAGATAGACCGGGAGAACATACTAACCTGTATGTCATTACTTGTATGTGACTGTTCAGGTAAGGATGGCTAAAGGTCCGGATAATCGGATGGGCATCTTTTTCTCGTTTCAGGTTGACGTTTGTGAGATTTATGGCCGGGAAAAATCCGATTGCAGAGAAAATTCATGAACTGACTGACCGCGATCTTACGTTTATGCATGTATGCGGGACGCATGAGGCCGCTATCGCACGTCATGGCATAAGAAGCCTTCTTCCAAAGAACCTGAAGATAGTAATGGGGCCTGGTTGTCCGGTATGCATCACGCCGCAGGGAGAGATTGATGCAGCCCTTGAATTGGCAGAAAAAGGATGCATAATTGCAACATACGGAGACCTTCTCCGGGTCCCGGGCACTAATGGCTCTCTTGAGAGCTCGGGTGCCGATGTCAGGATAGTCCAGGGTGTTCACAAGGCTGTTGAGATTGCAAAGAGTACAGACAAGGAAGTTGTCTTCATCTCCGTCGGGTTTGAAACAACTGCTCCGACGGTCGCGGCAATGCTGCTTACATCACCGCCGGAAAATTTCTCAATACTGTGCTGCCACCGTCTTGTCCCCCCGGCAATGGAGTGGCTGTTATCCCAGGGTGAGGCTGCATTACATGGATTTCTCCTGCCAGGCCATGTTCTGACTATCACCGGTCTTGCAGATTACCGGAGATTTCCAGTGCCGCAGGTGGTAGCCGGATTTGAACCTGATGATATCCTTCTTGGTCTTCTCATGCTTGTCCAGCAGATAAGGGAGGGTAAAGCAAGGGTTGACAATGCATACCCTCGTGCGGTAAATGAGGAGGGCAATCCAAAAGCTCTCTCCCTGATGAACATGGTCTTTGAACCATCTGATACCGAATGGAGAGGTTTTCCAGTAATTCCGAGGTCTGGATTAAAACTTCGTGAAGAATTTTCAGGCTATGATGCACAGAAAAAGTTTGGCATCGAGATTAAACCGACAAAGAAACAGGCGGGATGCATATGTGACAGGATCCTGAGGGGTATCTCCACTCCTGTTGATTGTAAACTTTTTGATAAGACATGCACTCCAAGAACACCGGTAGGTCCTTGCATGGTCAGCCATGAGGGAGCATGCAAAATATGGCACCATTACTCAGTTCACCGTGCAAAATGAGTGGATTATAAGGATCATAATACAATATATCATCTCCTCTTCTCTCTGGCAATTCATGAAATCATGAACTCATGTCAGAGGGGGGCCTGTTTTCAGGGATTGCATACTGATCATGCAGGGTATGTCTTAAGACAGGAACTGATTACATGGACAAGCTTGAAAAAACGGAAGGTTTACCTGGTGATAAAGAGGCTTTCCCATCACCATATCCTCTTTCAATCACCATTGAACATGACAGTTCAGCAAATTATGCGATGCAGCAGAACCTTATCCCGGTCATCAAGAGAATAAAGGTCTGCAATAACGGCGATAAGGTATATCATGATATTCACCTGGTCATCTCATCTGATCCTGAATTCTTCTCTCTTCATACCCTCATCATCTCAAAGATATCTCCAGGGGAGACATACACCCTTCATACCGTTCCGGTCATACTTAGCCACAAGTTCTTTCAAAATATCATATCTCCAGTGCAGGGATCTGTTACCGGGAGAATAATCCATAATGGGACGGTAATTGGAGAGAGTTCCTGTCAAATCCGTATACTGGCCTATGATCAGTGGAGCGGGCTTCGGTCTGTTCCCGAGCTTCTCTCAGCTTTTATCACCCCTAATGCCAGTAGCATTAGTTCAATAGTCTCAAAGGCCGGGGAGATATTAGATGAATGGACCGGGGATCCGTCGTTTACCGGTTATCAGTCTGGTGATATAAGGCGGGTCAGGCTCATGGCGGCCGCTGCCTATGCAGCAATTCAGCAGTACCACATAAGGTATGCCACATCTGAACCAGGATTTGAACTGGAAGGCCAGAAGATCAGGCTTGCAGAGAAGATTGTCAGCGAAAGGATTGGAAACTGCCTTGATCTGACTCTACTTTATGCTGCCTGCATGGAGCGTATCGGATTACATCCTCTTGTTATTATCATAAAAGGCCATGCATTTGCCGGGGTATGGCTGGTAAAGGATAATTTTGGTGATGTGACCATTGACGATCCTCTCCCGGTTCGGAAGAGGGCTGATCTTGACGAGATCACGGTCATAGACGTGGTTAATGTCACAGCAAAGCCCGAAGTCTCCTTTAAGGATTCTGAGATTGCAGGGAGGAATTATCTCCTGGATGAACAGAAATTTTACTGCGTTATTGATGTAAAGACCTCAAGAGATGGAAGATACAATATCATTCCGATTCCTGCCCTTGCAGGAGAGACTGCAGCCGAGACTACTGGAGAAGAGGCAGAGGACAGGGCAGGGGGAGAGGCAGGTAAAAAGACCGGGGAGAAGGAAAAAGATACAGGAATCAGTCTAATACCGCCAGAAACCAGTGTAAAAAACCGGGTTTCATTACCTGCATATTCCAGGAGAGGACTTATCGAACCTGTGCCAAAACAGTCCAGGTACCCGCGGCTTGATGCATGGATGAATAATCTCCTTGACCTTTCGTTAAGGAATCATCTTTTAAATTTCAAGGGTTCAACAAGGAATATCAGCCTGATCATTCCTGATATCGCGAAATTTGAGGATTTCTTCTCTGAAGGGAAAGAATTCAGAATAAGACATTTTGATCATAAGAGAGAGAAGATCCAGTCTCATACCCTTCTTCCAAATGATCCCCTGACCAGTTATTTTTCCACGGAGATTGAAAATTCCAGGCTATATTCCCAGTTATCGGAGAATGAACTGAACAAACGGTTATTAAACATCTATACACAGGCTAACAAGTCACGTGACGAGACCGGAGCCGAGACACTTTATCTTGCCCTTGGGACCCTGGTATGGTACGAGAGCGAACTCTCTGACAAGGCTTTATCTGCACCGATCATCTTAATTCCCCTTGAGATTTCCAGAAAGGACGTGACTACAGGGTTTTCGGTAAGGATGGGAGATGATGAGGCAAGGATTAACAATACCCTTCTAAAAAGGCTGGCACAGGATTTTCAGATACAGATTCCGCATATAGAGCCCCTGCCAATGGATGATCATGGTATTGATGTATCAGGAATACTGTACCAGTTCAGGAAAAGCATAAAAAACCTTGACAGATGGGACGTTCTGGATACCGCCGTAATCGGTCATTTTACTTTTCTTAAGTACCTGATGTGGAGAGATCTGCATACCTGTTATGAGAAGTTCATGGAGAATGACCTTGTCAGCAGCCTTGTTGATCCGTCAAAGTTCAGGTTTTCAGGGAGTAAATCATCTCTTATGCCCTCCACCCTTGACCTTTTCGTCAAACCTGGTGAGGTATTCTGCCCTGTAGGGGCTGATTCTTCCCAGCTTGCAGCCATTGTCGCTGCTGGAGAGGGCAGAACCTTTGTTCTTCACGGGCCACCGGGGACTGGAAAATCCCAGACGATAACGAATATCATCTCCCATTGCCTTGCCCTTGGAAAGACTGTTCTCTTCGTCTCTGAGAAGAAGGTTGCACTTGATGTGGTCCATTCAAGGCTTAAGGAGTCTGGTCTTGATCTGTTCTGCCTTGAGCTTCATTCTAACAAAAGCCATAAACGGGAAGTCCTGGACCAGTTTGAAAGGGTCCTCAGCGAAGAGAGGATGCAGAATCCTCATGACTGGGGCCTATATGCAGAATCTATCGCCGATCTCCGGTCTGATTTAAATAATTATGTAAATGCCATCCATAAGACCAGAGAGACGGGGGAGAGCTTTTACCAGGGAATGGAAAGGCTCACAGGTCTTAGGGATATAGAGCATCTGCCCCTTGAGTGGCCACCGGTACATGAGATGAACAGGGAGACCCTTGAAGATATTAAGACATTTATTCATGATTTTTGGATCATTTCAGGGCAGATAATTCATCCGGGCAATAATCCCTGGAAACCTGTCCATTGCTCTGAATGGTCTGCCAACTGGAAAGGCAGTGTTGATAAGACCCTGCAGGAACTGGAGAAGAGTATTTCGGACCTTGCAGCAATTTTCCCGGTTATTTCAGGCTTACTCGGATTAAATCCAGGAAGGGTGTCAATAGCCAGGTTAAAGGAGTTCAGGGGTGTAATCTCTCTTATCAGGGAGACTGATCACCATATCCCGGAGGAATTACTGAAAATACTGAAAGATGCCACTGGCCCAGGGGATATCAGAAGGTTTATTGAACTTGGTATTGAGAAGGACAGGTTACATGCATCCATATTAAGAAAATACCATGAGGATATTCTCTCCCATGATCTTTCCAGAATTCTCCGGAGATATAATGAGATATCAAATGCCTGGTTTTTAAAAAGAAAGATGCTCTCAGGGGAGATAATAAAGGAAGTCTCCCGGTTTGCCAGATTTGATCCAGGAATAGAAGAGATAATCGGGGATATCGGTGAGATAGAGGATTACAAAAAAATTCATAAAAAACTCTCCGGTTATCGTGATTTAGCAAAAAGGGCCTTTGGTCTATACATAAATGAAAAAACTGACTGGGAGAAATTAAAAGTCATCCTTGAGAGGGCTGAAAAGATAAGAGACCTTGCAACAGATCTCGCAATAGATTTCGTAACAGATCACGGATCAGGCCCTGTATCAGACCCTGGTTCAGATCTTAGGGATTATTCAGAGTTGATTTCTGCATGGAGCCGTCTTACCTCTGTTCTTTCTTCAGGTTCAGATGAAAAGGAGCAGATAACCGGACGGTTTAATGAATTTGAGCAGGCTTTAACCGGATGGGAGGAGAAGACAAAGTCCTTATCCGGGCTGTTACAGTTTGATCCTGATGCATTATGGAAGACTGGTTCTGCAGAAGAGTATCTTATTCAGCAGATGGAGACGGTAAAGAGATGGCAAAAAGAGACGACAAGGCTTAAGGACTGGTGCCAGTGGAACCTTGTCAGGAAGAGGGCTGCACAAAAAGGATTTTCACCGGTTATCAGGCGATATGAAGAGGATAATGTTGATCCACAGGTGATAGGAGATCTTATCTGGCGGAGCTTTTACCACTTTTGGGTTGAGGGTATACGTGAGAAGGACGAGGTGTTGAGGCAGTTTTATCGTCCGAAATTTGAGGACCTGATAGAGAAGTTCAATGACCTGGATAAGATCTACACATCACTTACCAGGGATGAGATCAGGGCACGGCTTTTTGCCGGTCTGCCAAAAGGGACAGATGGGGAGGAAGCCATCGAACTTGGGATACTCAGGCACCAGATTCAGCTTCAAAGAAGACATATGCCGGTCAGGTCCCTGTTTAAAAATATCCCGAATATTCTGCTAAAATTAAAACCCTGCTTACTTATGAGCCCGGTCTCGGCAGCCCAGTACCTTGACCCTGAATATGCAGCCTTTGATCTTGTGATCTTTGATGAAGCTTCACAGATTCCGGTCTCCGATGCGATTGGGGTTATAGGAAGAGGAAAGGCCGCGATAATTGTAGGCGATCCAAAACAACTTCCGCCAACAAATATCTTCCAGAGAATAAATGACGGGACTGAAGATGACTATGTGACTTCGCCTGCTGAACTGGAGAGCATCCTTGATGAGTGTATCGCATCTGGTATCCCGGAGATGTACCTGGAATGGCATTATCGAAGCCGGCATGAGAGCCTTATTGCATTTAGCAATTTTCACTTTTACAATAATAGTCTTAGAACTTTCCCTTCGCCTTATACCAGACCGGCCATCTCCCTTGTAAACTCAGATGGTGTGTTTGATTCAGGAAATACGAGGACAAACAAGGCAGAGGCAGAACTGGTCGTAAAAGAGATATTAAAACGTCTTTTGGATCCTGTGTCTTCATCAGACTCAATTGGTATTATTACCTTTAATGAGAGGCAACAGGACCTGATTCAGACTTTATTAGAGAATGAGCGGAGGAATAATCCACAGTTAGAGGGGTTTTTCAATGAATCCCGTCTGGACCCTGTATTTATTAAAAATCTTGAGAATGTCCAGGGAGATGAACGGGACATTATCTTATTCTCCGTAGGTTATGGTCCTGATAAAAATGGGAAAGTCTCTTTAAATTTCGGGCCTTTAAACAGGGACGGAGGGGAGAGAAGGCTTAATGTCGCTATCACCAGGGCAAAGAAGGAGATCGTTGTCTTCTCATCTTTAAGGCCTGAACATATCGATCTTTCAAGAACCAGGAAGACCGGGGTGAAATTATTAAAATCGTTCCTGGAATATGCAGAAAAAGGACCAAAAGCGATAGCAGAGACCTGTATCAGACCTGAACCGATCTTCACCACTTCGATTGAAAAGGAGGTGAAAGAAGCATTATCCGGACGAGGGTATACGGTCCTTTCCCGTGTCGGATGCGGCGGATACCAGGTAGATATCGCAGTCATGGACCCTGATCTCCCTGGCAGGTTCATACTTGGGATTCTTTTTGACGGGCCTTATTACCAGGAGGCAAAGACAGCACGTGACAGGGATATTCTGACCACATATGTCTTATCCCAACTTGGCTGGAGGATTCACCGTATCTGGGCCGCTGACTGGTGGGATGAGAAGGAGAACGAGATTGAGCGGATAATTCAGCAGATAGAGCTTGCAAGAAGTGAATATTCTCCGGATACCATGCTATTCGGCAATGACGATGGAGGAGAGGGGGACAATTCTGATTCAGAACAGGAGGAGTTCTTCCCCGAAGCCCCAATTCAGCCTTCTATCACCTACCCGGAGGTCCCTTATACTGCATACATGAACCGGGACATTATCGGCACAAAGGAGGATTTTGTCAGTGGTGCTCATGATAATGAGATTGCAAGGGTTTTAATGGAGATTGTCATGGCAGAAGGGCCGTTAACTAAGGAGCAGTGTTTTGACAGGCTCAGGGTCTGCTGGGAGATAAACCGGAAAACTTCAAAGATTAAACCGAAGTTTGAGTCGATATTAAAGGCCCGGTCATTTCATTTTGAGAATGATGGGGACCGGGTGTTTATCTGGCCTGATCACAGGAGTTTTTCTGAGTATGTAACTTACCGTTCCCATACCCCTGAAGATCCATACCGACGCAGAATTGACGATATCTCTTACCAGGAGATCTCCAATGCCGTCATTCATCTTGTGAAAAAGGAAGGATCGATGAAATTGACTGATATCTGCCAGAAAATCTCTCTCCTTTTCGGGATGAAAAGGCCAGGACCGCAGGCAGAACAGAGAATCATGAGGGCTGTGGAGCTTTTGACCGAAAGAGGAGAAGCAGAAATTAATGATGGGGTTGTTACTCCATGCAGCCTTGCAGAGGCCACGGATTAACTATTTGCCGTCTGATCAAAGGGTTCAAACTTTCCGTCCCTGATTACCCTGAACTCAATCGGGTAAAAGGCCACACGGTTCTCGTCTAGTTTTACTTCTCCAAGGGTGCCATTGTAACTGTAATTTGTAAACCATGACGACAGGCAGCCGGTATCGTCCTTGCATGCATCTGCGGCTTTGTACAGGTTCATCATGGCATCATATCCTTCTGCCCCGTAAAATGTCGCTTCTTCTCCGAATTGCTCAAGGTACTGGTTAAAGAACGGATGTGATCTGTCAAGAGCAGGTGTGGTAAAGATAAGCCCTTCAGCTGCTGGTTCATCAAAGAGTGTATTTCGTTCAATGACTCTTGTTCCAAGGAGAGGTACACTGATGCCATGTTCTCTTATTATCCCGATGACTTTTCCTCCTTCTGTTACGCTGAGAAGGAGTATAATGTCAGGATTATTCTCACTGATGACCTCAGTGTCCAGGCTTTCTTCCAGCCGGTCAGGATCATATTTTACAATTCCGACTCATGTAAGACAGCTTTAGAGATTGATCCAGATCCAATGACATAATTTTTTAACTTTTCGTAATATCAAGTACGTCTTATTCATGAACATTGAGGTATCTCTCTCACTCGATACTACCACTCGTACG
>JAAYPD010000142.1 GCA_012520015.1 Methanomicrobiales archaeon | reverse complement strand
CGTTCTCGACATCCTGAGCTTAGAGATCCTTGATTTCCAGTCCATTGATGATCTGTTCAGGTTTGTGGAAAAGATGGCCCCCTGACAAGGGACAGTTATTCAGCATATCTCAAACCTGTACCCTATTTTTCCCTGCATCCCTGAAATTCATACTATTGGAGGGGTATTTGTTAAGGATTAAAGTGTCTGGGCCAATTCCTCGTTCCATGAATAGCCGGATGCTGTAGGCTTTGGCAAATGTTAAAAAGACTTGACATACAACCCGTTGGAATAAACGAGCTACCAACCCTTCTAACCTATCATCCACTCATTATTTATTGATCCGGAACAAACAACTTCGCTTTTCTTTTCCCTAATCCACCAGAGGGAAAACACTGGACACACATTCATAAACCATTGGGTGATGAAACCATTACTATGCAAACTTCGAATATAATAGAATAAAACTCATCTATAACTTAAATCATGGTATACATTCATATCAGATACGATGTAATAAGACATCATGCAGGAGTTCTCAAAACTTGGGATCATGGCAATTCTCCATGACTGGAATTACTGGTATAGGGATTTTCCCAGGTTTATTCCTCGACCTGAATACCTGGAGAAGATGCAGCGGCTGCGAAGATCAGATGAGATCATAGTGCTGACCGGTATGAGGAGAAGTGGCAAATCGACACTCCTGAAACAGGAGATGGAGGATCTTTCCAGAAAACATGACAAGAAGCAGCTCCTGTACATCAATTTTGAGGACCCCCGGTTTCCACCTGCCATGGATGCTTCAATACTTGACAGGATTCTCGCAACATACAGAGAAAATATAAATCTGGATAAAGAAGTTTACCTTTTTCTTGATGAGATACAGAATGTACAATTCTGGGAAAAATGGGTTGTCTCTGCCTATGAATTACAAAAAGCCAGAATATATCTGACTGGATCATCATCTGTACTCCTGTCAGGTGAGATTGCATCATCAATCAGTGGGCGATATCTCAAAATTGACGTTTATCCGTTAACTTTTCAGGAATATCTGCTCTTTCACAACATACCTTATAGCAACATCAATGAGTATACGAAAGACCGAACGATGATTAATCGGCTGTTTACAGGATACCTGACCTGGGGAGGATTTCCAAAAGTTGCGATGCTTGAAGAAGACCTGAAAAAGGAAGAGTTATTGTCATATTTTCATACAATATTACTAAGGGATATCATGGGGAGATATAAACTGCGAAATTATGACATTTTGCTAAAATTAGTTGAATATCTCCTCACAAATGACACAAAACAGAATAATATCCATAACATCAGTAAGGCCCTTTCGATCAGTTATGAAACAACTCATGATTACATCAATTATCTGAAACAGGTATATTTCTTCTTTGAAGTCAGAAATTTTCATTATTCTTTGAAAAAACAGCTTCCATCAGATACCAAATTTTTTGCCCTTGATACTGGATTTGTAAATTCAGTCGCATTTTCTTTTACGGAGAACATTGGAAGACTTTATGAAAATGTCGTATGCAATGCACTTATTCGAAGAGGAAAACAGGTTTTTTTCTTTCGTGATTCAACACATGAATGTGATTTTATTATAAAAGAAGGAACCAGAATAACGGCCGCAATTCAAGTATGTTACCATCTGACCGGGGAGAATATGAAGCGGGAGATTGGTGGTCTGTTGGCTGCATGTAAAGCATTTGATCTGGATACCGGGTATATCATCACTGAACAGGCCGAAAAGATCATGGAGGAAGATGGTGTGGATATCAGGATAGTGCCGGTTGTTGAGTATTTGCTGGGATTTCATTAACACTAATGTTTACTTCAGATTTTCAGGTATTGGGTACAGCGTTTTGGTAACAGAATTTGCCGAGGTTGAAACGCGTGATGAGTTTGTTGATCTCACATTCAGACTTGAAAACGGAGACGTCCTCCACATCGAAGAGCAGGCTACCCTGACCGAAGAGGACCTTATCAGGTTTGCCCATTATGACCTGAGGTTATACTCTAAATATCATATTCCTGTCCATACCGTCGTTCTTTCCCCTTTCCATTCAAAAAATCATGTATCCTTCTTTAATGCCGGTTGTTTTCAGTATTCTGTCATCCACCAGGTCATCCAGGGAAGAAATGGCGATGAGGTTCTTGAGAGGATGCGTGATGAAATTGCTACTGGAAAACCGGTAAATGAACTGGAACTGATTTTCGTTCCATTAATGGAGAGCAGGCTTCCGGTAAGGGACCTGCTTCTTGAGACCATCAGACTTGAGAAAAAGATTAAGGATGAGAACATCAAGAATAAAGTAATTGCTTTAACGATGGTGATGGCAAACAGGCTTGTGGAGGCTGAACTGTTAGAAAAGATATGGGAGGAGGTAAAAATGCTGAAGATATTAAAGTATGCAGAGGATAAAGGAAAAGAGCAGGGTATTAAGATCGGTATAGAACAGGGTATAGAACAGGGTATTGAACAAGGTATAGAACAGGGTATTGAACAAGGTATAGAGCAAGGTATTGAACAAGGTATAGAGCAAGGTATTGAAAAAGGCCTTGAAAAAGGGAGACTATATGAGAAACGAAACCTGATTGAGCGGCTGCTAATAAAGAAATTTGGTCCCCTTCCAAGAGAAACACAAAATAAGATTCACTGTATGGATGATGTCGTTCTCGACATCCTGAGCTTAGAGATCCTTGATTTCCAGTCCATTGATGATCTGTTCAGGTTTGTGGAAAAGATGGCCCCCTGACAAGGGACAGTTATTCAGCATATCTCAAACCTGTACCCTATT
>JAAYPD010000141.1 GCA_012520015.1 Methanomicrobiales archaeon | reverse complement strand
CTTGTCCCTGACAAGATCGGCGATATGTTCGATAAGTTTTGCCTTGTTGACCTGGTACGGGATCTCGGTGATGATGATCTGGTCCCTTTTTCCAGACTCATCAATCTCGGCCACACCACGGACAGTGAGCTTTCCCTGTCCGGAGAGGTATGCATTCTGTATACCTTCCGTCCCCATGATTATCCCGCCGGTTGGAAAATCAGGGCCTGGCATTATCTGCATCAGATCAAAAACTGTTGCATCAGGATTCTCCAGGTAATGACAGACAGCACTGCATACCTCGCCAAGGTTGTGGGGAGGCATCTTGGTCGCGATACCGACCGCTATACCGTCTGATCCGTTAATCAGCAGGTTTGGAAGTTTTGCAGGCAGGACAGAAGGTTCCTGTAATGACTCGTCAAAGTTTGGGACAAACTCCACGGTCTCTTTTTCAAGATCCACCAGCAGTTCTTCTGCTTCTTTTTTCAGCCTGACCTCGGTATAACGCATCGCCGCAGGGGCATCCCCGTCAACAGATCCAAAGTTACCCTGGCCATCAACCAGCATCATGCGGTAGGAGAAAGGCTGTGCCATCTTTACGATGGTGTCATATATGGATGCATCACCATGCGGGTGATACTTACCCATGACATCTCCAACTACACGGGCAGATTTTTTATATGCCTTGTCATGGGTATTGCCCATCTCCCACATGGCAAAAAGCGATCGGCGGTGAACAGGTTTTAAACCATCCCTGGCATCAGGAATCGCACGGCCGATGATGACCGACATTGCATAATCGATGTAGGAGGATTTCATCTCCTCCTCGATATTTACCGGGTTTACCTTTGGAGTGAAGAGCGGCTGCTGACTGTCTTCAGATGTCAAGGTTTGTCACCTCTTTTGCATGCCGCTTGATAAAATCCCGGCGGGCAGTAACATCATCACCCATCAGTTTTTCAAAGATATCATTTGCATAAGCTGCATCCTCGATGACTACCCGTTTTAAAACTCTTGTTTCAGGATCCATGGTGGTTGCCCAGAGCTGGGATGCATTCATCTCTCCAAGACCCTTGTACCGCTGGACATTCACACCCTTTTCTCCCATCTCCTGGAGGATCTCCTTCATCTCCTCCTCGGTATAGGCGTACTTCTCCTGCTTTCCCTTTGAGATACGGTAAAGTGGAGGCTGTGCAAGGTAAATATATCCGGCTTCGATTAATGGCTGAAGATAACGGAAGAAGAAGGTCATAAGCAGCGTACTGATATGTGCCCCGTCAACATCCGCATCGGTCATGATGATGATATGATGGTACCTTGCTTTCTCGATGTCAAACGATTCACCAACACCGGTTCCGATCGCCGAGATCAATGCCTGGATCTCGTTATTTTTCAAAATTTTATGCACCGTTGCCTTCTCAACATTCAGGATCTTGCCACGAAGAGGAAGGATTGCCTGAAATCTTCTGTCTCTTCCCTGTTTTGCACTGCCTCCTGCAGAGTCTCCTTCCACGATATATATCTCGCTCTTTTCAGCAGAACGTTCAGAGCAGTCTGCAAGCTTTCCGGGAAGTCCTGAAGATTCAAAAATGCTCTTCCTTCTGGCAAGTTCCCTGGCCTTTCTTGCTGCTTCCCTGGCCTGGTATGCAAGCAGTGCCTTGTCTACTATCGCTGCAAGGTCTTTGGGATGTTCTTCGAAGTATTCACAAAGTGAGGAGTAAACCAGTGAATCGACAATACCCCTGACTTCACTGTTCCCAAGTTTCATCTTGGTCTGACCTTCAAACTGCGGGTTTGCAAGTCTTATCGAGATGATTGCGGTCAGACCTTCCCTGACATCATCGCCCTTCAGGGAGAGATTCTGGTCCTTTATCACCTTGTTCTCCTTGCCCACCTTGTTGATGGCCTTGGTAAGAGCAGACCTGAAACCTTCAAGGTGAGTACCGCCTTCCTTGGTATTGACACTGTTCACATAGGCAAATATCCTTTCAGAGTAAGCAGTTGCGTACTGCATTGCAATATCCACCTCAACCCTGTTTTCTTCATCCTTCCTGCCAAAGTAGATGACAGATTCGTGAATTGGCTGGACTTCATGGTTAAGGTACCTGACGTACTCGGATATTCCACCTTCATAGGAGAAGACTTCACTGCATTCCTCGAGATCTTCGCATCTTTTATCTGCGATGCTTATCGTAACTCCTGAATTCAGAAAAGCAAGTTCACGCATCCGGTGAGCAAGCACATCATAATCAAACTCAACGGTCTCAAATATTTTGGTGTCAGGCTTAAACCTGATCATGGTCCCGGTCACTTTTGAAAGGTACTTTGACAGGAACTCTTCTTTCGTTTCAGGACAGTCATCAGGAAGGCTTCCATACCTTCTTATATAACGATCTTTTAGCTCTTCCAGGTCCTCTTCCTCTCTCTCAAGACCTGTCTGTGGCAGACCTTGTGAAAAGACCATTCTGTATGAATACCCGTGTTTCCAGACCGTGGCAGCAAGATCTATTGATAAGGCATTGACAACCGATACACCAACCCCGTGAAGACCTCCTGATACCTGGTAGGTATTCTTGTCAAATTTCCCTCCGGCATGAAGGACTGTAAGGACAGTCTCAAGAGCGCTCTTGTTTTCGTTGTCTTTCATCAGATCAACAGGAATACCCCGCCCATTGTCTTCAATGCTTATACTGCCGTCCTCGTGGATGGTCACAAGGATATGGGTGCAGTACCCGGCAAGAGCTTCATCGATGGCATTGTCGACAACCTCATAGACAAGATGGTGAAGTCCACGGCTGTCGGTAGAGCCGATATACATTGCAGGGCGCTCCCTGACCGGCGTCAGTCCCCTCAGTATCTTGATATTATCTGAATTGTATGTATTGGACAGATGAAAAACCCCCAAAAGATATGTGGTTAGAAAATGTGTCCAATACTATTGGTGTTAATACAACTAAAACATGATGATTCGGGTTTACAAAATTTTTAAAAAATCAGGCAGATGAAATCTCCTTATCAGCTTCACGCACTGACTTAATGAAAAACAGCCCGATGACAGCGAAGGTGATAAGCGGAGAGGTGTATTCCGGAATATGATGCCCGAAACTATTTATAAGCATTACTATTCCAAGACAGAGGATCGAGTACATGGCCCCGTTCTTCAGAAACTTGTATTTTTTTATCCTGTCAATGTTGCTGATCGTTATCTGCCTGACTGCAATTGCCCCAAGGGCATTTCCTACAAGGATGAGCGGGACTAACATTGTAAAAGCAAAAGCCCCGACCACGCCATCAATAGAGAATGTTGCATCGATAACTTCCAGGTACAGGATCTTGCTGATGTCAGACATGTCCCCGCCCATGAGCTTTTGCTCCTGCAGTTCTGCATTCTGTCGAAAGCCATGGACGATAAAAAATGCCGTTGATCCTGCAACAGCTCCAAATGCCATCATGGCATCCTTCCCTATCGCAAACCAGACGATAAT
>JAAYPD010000140.1 GCA_012520015.1 Methanomicrobiales archaeon | reverse complement strand
TTATCCCAATTTGCAAATTCTGTAATAAAATCCAATAATGCTAGCCTTAATTTTATTGGATCTTTTAAATCCCGTTTCTCCACCTTTTGCTGATTCCAAAACCGGTCCATAACCTTTCGGGCAGTTTCAATAAATTCATTCGGACAGAGAGGATCTGCAGGATCTGGCCAGAGTGAGGCACAAATTACAGCTCGACAGGCAGCAAGAGGACGTCGAGCCCACCAGACATGGAGTGTAGAGATATGACCGTGACGGATGGACTTTTCACGGCGTGCATGCTCAGATATCTTTTTGATTGGAAGATCAACTTCAATGAGCCGTTTGGGGTAGGTTAAAGTTTGGGAAGACATGCTATCACAACTACTTCATTTATTTATCAATCCACTGCTCCAAGAATCGCATCAGATCCCACGTGATAATGTGCGATCTGGGTAATTGGTTTCCATCCAAGCCGGACAGGGTCCCGGATAATATGAATTTCAGGATTAGATCCACAGTTATACACCACATAAAGCCAGTAATCCTCTTTCAGACGTTTAGCAGTCTCATATTCATTACTGGTAAGACCGATTTCTCCAACTCCTGCCCGGCCTTTTACCTCGATAAACCGGACTTCTATTGAAGTCTTGGGATCCTTAGGATGTGGTTTTCTGGATATGAGACCAAATCCCCGATCATCCTTCTCAACACTCTCAACAGACCACCCTCGGGCTTCTTCATATTGAGTCACTGCTGTCACGGCGATCCGTTCAATCTCATCGTCCCTGACCATTGGAGCAATTTTAGGTTCTTTCCTTCCTGGATGGGGGAGGATGAGAGCACGCCCGATATGCTGAACATCCTCAATCTTGCAGTTTCGCTCCTGTTCAATCTCGGTCCGTCTTCTCTCAAGACGGTTGGTGAGTTCATCAATCTCATTCTGAACGATGGTGATCCTACCTGTGACTCCTGAATCCTGATCACCCATTCTCTTCTGTTCGTGAAGATCGATAAGAATTGAACTTTTATGCCTGAGCAGTTCGTTAAGACTCATCTCAACATGCTTTTTTACCACATCGGTCTGTTGAATACGTTCTATTTCCACTTCTTCAAGGAATGCTTTGAAGGCATGACGATACAACTCTTTTTTCACCGCTACGGTATCCGGTTGCGAAAAGGACAGGGCTGTGGTCACACCAGTTGCTGGAATCAGGTCAATAAAAACCGTCGGCTGTCGCATCGTGATGGTATTATTATCAGCAGTCTCTACCACAAAGAGTCGTCTGTGAACTACCTGACCTCGACCATCCTTCACTGATGCAGCAAACACATCACAAACAGCCGGAGTTGTTCGGTTAATATCATAGAACACCGCTCCGTTGACCAGTTCTGATTCTGCCTGCTCTAATATGTCAGCCCTGACAACCTCGAAGAGAATATGACCTGGAGTAACCCATTCGAGGAGAGGGTGAGTCTTGAGAATATCTTTACTGAAGACGATCTCTTTGTACTCCTTCCCAAGTTCGCCATACCGGTCATAGAGGAGTTCTCCAATCTTCTGAAGATGTCGGGGAACTCTTCCGACCCGGTAGATATGAGAGCCAGGAGTTTTTTCCTTGGGCTTCAGAGAGGTAATATCTCCAGATTTAATGAAAAAGTCTTCAATGACTTCAGGAACAAGACGTTTTTCCTTCGCTTCAGCACTTTTGCTTATAATCATCGAAAGATTAAGTTCACGTTTTGCAAGACCTTCAAGAGCTGATTCGGTAATCTTTCTGAACCGTTCCGTGTTCACATCATGGATTAGCCGGTCATGAATCACATCTTCAGTGAGATTCCGGGCATAGAGATCCCGAACCATCTTTTCTAACTGGTTGGCCGGAAGGATATCTCCAAGAACATTAAAGATCTTACCAGTTTTGTTCGGATCGAGATCATCTTCTATCCTCCGGATTCGTTCAAATAATTTCTGAAGAACCCGGCCTTCACGGGTATTGGTTGATACGAAATTGGAGATAAGACAATCCTTCTCCTGTCCATACCGATGAATACGACCCATCCGCTGTTCAAGTCGCATCGGGTTCCAGGGGATATCGTAATTGATCATAAACCAGCAGAATTGAAGATTGATACCTTCACCAGCTGCCTCGGTAGCGACAAGAATCTGGCAAGAATTACGAAACTCTTGTTCGGCAAAGAGACGAGTGCCTGGTTCATTTCTATTCCCCGGCTTCATCCCTCCGGCAATGTACGTTACAGTCAGATCCCACTCCTTGAGCCGTTCTACAAGATAGGTCAGAGTATCCTTATGCTCAGTGAAAATCAGGAGTTTCATTGTCGGATCTTTGAAGATCCCTTCCTCCGTAATCACTTTCTTTAATTTTACCAGTTTGGATTCGATCTGTTTATCTTCTAATCCTTTGGCTTTTTCAATGAGGATAGAAAGACTGCGGATATCTTGTTTCAGATCCTCAGGATCATACGAGGCTACCAGTTCCTCTAATTGAGAGAGAATATCCTGTTGTTCTTCCTCGGTGAGTTCATAGAAATCATCAGGAAGACGACGTTCCATCTGTCGCTTCCGATATCCTTCAGGATCCCTAAGAATATCTTCTCTCTTTGCTTTCATCCGTTCGAGGGTTTGACGAAGGGCATAGATACTTGAAGAGAAACGACGCTGGAGCATCGCCATCGTAAAGCCGAGTGCCCGCCCTCTGGCTGAATTGTCCTGGGCTGCCTTCTGTGATTGCTCCTCTACATAATCGGTGAGTTTGTCATAGAGATCGAGTTCCTGTTCATTGATCTCAAAAGTTGCTGTTTTAACATTCCTCTTTGTAAAAAGGCTCATTGACTTCCCGGTCTCTGGATCTGGGAAGGTAACGAGGGCTTCTTTTACCCGACGAAGATAAAAGGGAGCATCACGGTTTCTCATCGCTTCTTCAAGACTGGAGATATCACCATACACATCTTTGTCCAGAAGTTCGAGGAAGAGTCGGAATGCTTTGGGATCTCCCTTATGGGGAGTGGCCGTCATGAGAAGGAGATGATCAGTCCGGTCAGCGAGTTTCTCACCCATTTGATATGCAAGTGTTTTGTGGTCCGGGCTTGAAGCACTCATTTTATGAGATTCATCAACGATTACCAGATCCCAATGGGATTTAAGAAGACTATCCTGAGCATCAGGAATTACAGAAATCCATGAAATCGAGGTGATAGCCTGATCATATTCAACCCAGGGATTTACACCATACGATGAACGGAGAATATCGCCTCTGACAATCTGAAATTGTTCCCTGAACTTTTCTTTCATCTCCCGCTGCCATTGAAAAGTCAGATTTGCAGGAGTAACCAAAAGAATCCGTTTGATAAGACCCAGGTTTTTTAACTCTTTGATAAGAAGCCCGGCCATGATTGTTTTTCCGGCCCCAGGATCATCTGCTAATAAAAATCGAATTCTGGGAAGTTTCAAGAAATAGTCATATACGGCTTCAAGTTGGTGAGGGAGAGGATCGATTCGTGCTATTGATAAGGAGAAATAGGGATCATATTCATAAGCAAGCCCAATTCTCATTGCCTCAATTGCAAGTTTGAATTTTTTTGCATCTCCACAAAAGGGCTCATCACTCTTAACAAATTCTATTTCCCGAACCTGGTCATAGGAGAGATATGGAGTATGGACTTTATTGGTATTCACTCCCTGTCCTTTGATCTCAACCGGATCATCAAGATCGGTAACAGTAATAATAATGACTGGTTCATTAAACATCGGCCCTTTAATGAGGGTGCCGGGTGTTAATTTTTCAAGTATTGAGGAAATTTCAGTCATTTTTTCACATTGGTTTTTTAATTACGATAATATACCCAATATTATTTTGCATTGAAAAGATTTTATGATTGGGTAGAGAAATAATCGTCGGTTATTCTTTTTTAGATAAAGGATTTACATACCCATTACCCTTCTGAAAGACCCTTAAAATCACCCAGCTAAACCACTCACATATCACCCAATAATTCTGCCCACTGGTTAATCCGGGCAATATCGCCTACTAACCCAATGTCCTCAATTCCAATACACCCAAAAATTTCTTTTCAATTTCATATATAACCCAATCCTCTGGAATCACACCTACTTCCATCTGTTTGTACCCTGGTTTCACCTCCATCTTACTCACCCTTCTCAACAGGCAACCCGGAAGTATTTGCTAACCGCTTCTCTGACGTTCTCACTTTCCTCTCCAGTTTTTTCAAATCTTCTTCGGCAGGAAGATTCTCCGGGACAATCCCCCTCCGTATCAGAAGATCCCTGACATCCTGATTATTCTGAACATGTTCAACCGTTATCGGCCCTTCTCCCTGCATATTCTCTTTTACCACGTTGAAGTTCGTGATCTCGGTCGCAAGATTCTTCGCCGTGATGGTCACCGTCGGCAGAAAATCGGCGAGAGGTTTTTTTGCCGGAACGTTCATTCTATCCTTCATCTCCTGCGTCGAACGACCGCCAAATAACGCAGCATCACCCCGGCTTCTGATACGTGCAAACCCGGTATCTGTTACTCCCCGTTCGTACAGGTTTCTGGATAATTCAGTCTCTGATTCGGTGAGTTTCTTTCGTGCATGGAGTCTTTCTGAAAGCCGGATATGCTCTTCAATCAGCTCCTGTTTCCGGGTCTGAACCGCAAAATAACTCTGGGCAAAGGCTATCTCTTCTTTCCTCGGATCCCCGTTCTGTGCAATCAGGTAACAGGCATACCTGGTACATTTGATATCATTTATCTGTCGCTTCGAACCAGAACCGATTGAAACCATTTTGTTGACGTCAACAAAATGATCTATTTCCTGGTATTTTGACGATCTACAGGCTTCACGGGCTTTTTCTATCGACAAAAAGTTCCGCCATTCCGAATACCCAAGAAGAACCTGCAGATCCCGGGCATACCAGAACTCTATCCCATCCTGGGTATGTACCATCTCTTCAAAACGGGGATGAAGCCGGGAGATCATGTCAATAGACATCAGAATACCCCTTCCATGAGCCTGTCCGAACTGCCCCGGCACATCGCTAATTCCCTCGAATTCAGGGGAATTAATACCTCCCTGTCTTGTGAAACAATGGTGATTGAAGTCTTTTGTACGTCAATGGTAGATTTTTTCTCCCCGCTCATATCACAAACCCCATCCTCTTCAGGTGCCCCTCCACCTTCACCGAGAGCTCTGCTACCTCAGCCTCAATCACCGGGAGCGGCTCAGCATACCTGTTCGCCAGGGTTTTAATACGGGAAGATAACCCCTGGGATATCCGGTCAATCTCTTCGCTGACCGAACCGGAGAGCGATGCAAGCCATTTATCCGAGACTACCAACGAGATAACATCCTTTTCAGTCAGAGTTGCATACCGGGTAAGAACCTTTGCATCAAGTTTCTTCTGGGCCTCCTTGATCTTCTTTGAGAGAGCAGCCTCGTCCTCAATCAGGCCAAGGTATTCGGTCAGCAACTTTAGTTCATCAGCAGCGTCAGGATCTTTCTTGATCACTGCAATCCTGGTCCTGATATTACCTTTCGTGACCTTTCCCTTATCATTCAGCACCTCACTTAGGAGCCCGTCCTCTCCACCATGCTCCTCGTCAAGCTCCTCCATCTGCCTGGAAAACTCGTCCCGTTCAGCCTCCATATCAGAGATCTTCTCCTGCTCCTCAGCAAAGAACCGGGAGATAACAAGCCCTGGAGGGAGGAGATCAAGAGAAGGCTTTCCCTCCACACAGGCAGACCAGCCGTCACCAGCCACCAGAAAAGCATCATCCTGCATCGTTTCGGTCCAGTAATCCATCAGATGCTGATATAGATCATAAGGATCAATCAGCTGAAACCCGGAGAATGATGAAAGAAGGTCCTCTGATATTGTATGGATAAGTGTCTTCAAATGCGTATCAGCCGTAATTCCGGTAAGCAGAGGAGAAACCCGTCTTTTCCACTCATCATACCGGCCCTCAATCGACCCGATATACCGGGTAAAATCCGGGTTATCAGAAATGACCCGTTTCACCTCATCCGGCCCGACGGTAAGCTGATAATACCCGGGCCGACCAGCATCAGAGAATAGACTTTTTTTCAGACCTGGACAGACCTTCCAGTACTGTTCCAGTGCAGCAACATCAGCCTCTGGAATTCCCCCATGCAGATGGGCGTCAATATCCTGCAGATCCTCAGGATCGGTTGCATCAATGTACCTGGGAATATTCAGGTTAAAGTCATTAGCCTCAATCTCGGTTACTGGGACCATCCGGGAGAACCTGGAGATCTCCTCCTCATGCACAAATGCATCAACTATCTTATGAATGTCCCGGTGTCTGAGCCTGTTCTTGTTCCCGTCCTTCATAAACC
>JAAYPD010000139.1 GCA_012520015.1 Methanomicrobiales archaeon | reverse complement strand
TGATGAATATAAAGGTTGTAAAAGATGTGGTTGCCTGGCTCTCTGATTTTCGTTATGATCCTGTTACGATAACATTTCATGGAGGCGAACCTCTCCTTGCCGGATCATCCTTTTACAGGCAGGCTCTTCCTCTTCTTGCAGAGGGCCTTGCAAAAAACAAGCCATCATTCGCAATTCAGACCAATCTCTGGAGAATGACGCCAGAACTTGCAAAAATTTTTGCAGAATATAATATTCCCATCGGGTCCAGTATCGACGGTCCTGAGGACATTACCGATTATCAGCGGGGAGACGGGTATTTCAGGAAGACCATGGAGGGGTACCGTATTGCACGTGAAAATGGCCTTGATGTAAGGTTTATATGTACCTTTACCGGTTATTCTGAATCTCAGCGGGAATCGATAGTGCAGTTCTTCATCGACCAGGGGTTTACGATGAAGCTTCATCCTGCACTCCCGTCACTACGAAGTGAAAGTCCGAATGAATGGGCACTTGCCCCGGAAAAATTTGGAGATCTGCTGGTTTACCTGCTTGATCAGTCACTTGATCACTACCATGAGATTGATATCATGAACATCAATGATCTTGTCAGGTGTGTCTTTACCAGGAGAGGCAATGTCTGCACATTTGCCGACTGCATGGGTAATACCTATGCCATCGGCCCTGACGGGAGTATATATCCATGCTACAGGTTTGTAGGGATGGATGAATATGTCATGGGCAATGTCAGTGACCGGCCTACCCAGGGGGATCTGGACAATTCCGGTCCAGGCCGGCTCATGAACGAGTTTAAGGATTACGTGGATGCCCATTGCCAGTCATGTTCTCACATAAGGTACTGCCGGGGGGGATGTCCATATAATGCAATAGCCCCTTCAGGTGGGAAGATTACCGGTGTTGATCCACATTGCATCGCTTATAAAAGGATATTTGATGAAATAACCGACAGATTGAACAGGGAGATGTTCGAAGGTCAGCCTATCCCTGGGGGTTTTGGACCCGGGTCTTTCGGTATGCGAATGGAAAGAACAAAACCTGGAATTATGGCCCTTATGCAAAAAATTGCCATGCAATAAAACCTCTTATTTGTGATGAACCATCCAGGTCATAACATAGAAAGAAGACTGAAGTACTCTTTATATCTGCTTATGGGTTTGATATATTCCTGATACAATGGAAGAGATCACTATTACTTTTCATGGAACCAATGGATGGTACACCTCGAAAACCGGGTACACCACCTGTATCACCATAGACACCCCGAAATGCTTCATCATCCTTGATGCTGGTGAAGGGTTTACAAAGATCCCGGATGTATATCCGTCCATAAAAAAGCCAGCCCTCCTGTTCTTCTCCCATTTTCACCTGGATCATATATCCGGTCTGCATACCCTTGCAAGGTGCAGGTTCGAAGAAGGCCTTTCTATTTATGGTCCACCCGGAGTTGAGATGCTATTCACATTTATAGGATATCCCTATACCGTTCCAATTGATGAACTGGCCTATCCGGTTACCATCACAAAGCTCCCCGAGGGCAGGTCCGATCTCCTTGTCCGGGTAATAGCCGCACCCCTTGTCCATAATCAGCCGGTATTCGGGTACCGGTTTGAACTTGGAAAAACTATTGCATTCTGCAC
>JAAYPD010000138.1 GCA_012520015.1 Methanomicrobiales archaeon | reverse complement strand
TATTCTCCCGGCTGTCCTCCGATTTTGTAACCATTGAAGTCAAGGACTGTCTGTTCCTTTTCAAACATGAACATGGCTTATCACCTTAATGTGCGAGTATTTCGAGCAATTTTGGTAGTAATTCAATTACGATTATGTAGGTCATGAGTCCGGCCACGATACCGTATAATATACCAATATCGCGTCCGACTTTCCGGCCGACACGCTGGGCAATTTCACCCTCGACAAACTCGAGTTTTGTTTCGATTTCATCCAGTTTCGATTCGATCTCAAGGAACTGTGGGTTTGCAGTTGCAGCTGCAGCAGCACCCCCGGCACCGCCTTCATCCTTGATCTCGACAACCATTGGCCCACCTGGGAAGACTCCGGGATCCCGTGCTTTCAGCTCATTGATCTTAGCTGAAATCGCCCCGATATCCTCAGACTCCATGATGTCAACGATCTCGACCTGTTCCTGGAACCTCTTGATGTGATCAGCTGTAAGGTTCTCGATGAACGGAATTGCTCCTTTGGATCCGACGATTTTACCGCCATCAACACCATTCTGATGAAGTGCGATAAAGCTCTGGCCGGAAAGGTGGCCCTTGACTTCAGTACCGCAGGTAATAATAAACCGTATATTCGGATTGGAGATGACGTTTGCAATAACCTTCTCCAGGCCAAGATTTTCGGTCTTACAGGATCCTGCGATGGCTGCTCCTGCACTGCAGATGGCAGCTTCGTCAAGGTGGGAACCCATGGTGACTACTGCTACCGGGCTTTTGGGATCACCGGTATGAAAGTCTCCCTGGACAATTGGCCAGCCTGATGCTGGCTCTCCTTTTTCTGCCATTAGAACCCTCCAAGCAGAATTACTGGTACGACCAGAATCAGGGCAAATACAAGACCGATTGCAAACCCGATTATGCCTGAGCCCATGATACCGGATTCAAGCTTGTTGGTACGTGCAAGGATCTGTCCCTTGTATTTCATGTCAGCCATCATGGCGTCAATTGCAGCCATGCGTATTGGGCCTGACTTCTTCTCATCTGACACTTAACTCACCCCGTGTCCCATAAGCAGGAGTCCCACAATCACGAATGACACGACAAGACCTATCATAAGGCCCTCAACTTTGCCGCCATATACGCCGGCAGCGTACTTGTCATAAAAACCGATACCGGTTATCATCTGTTGGACTGTCTTCATCCGTGAATGGATGAGGGCAACTTCTGCAGACATGGGTCTGACTTCGCCGCCTTCTTCAGCTGCTCCTCCGCTTTCATCCTTGATCTCAACGATCATGGCGTCAGCTTCGAATGCACCCGGGTCTCTGGCAGTTAATTCCTTTATCTTTGCTGATATCGCTCCGACATCCTCAGACTCCATGATGTCGACAAACTCGACCTGTTCCTGGAATCTTTTGATATGGTCTCCGGAGAGGTTCTCGATAAACGGAATTGCTCCCTTGGACCCGACAATCTTACCACCATCGACACCGTTCTGGTGAAGTGCGATAAGACTCTGGCCGGAGAGATGCCCCTTAACCTCGGTACCACAGGTTATTACAAACCTGATGTTCGGGTTGGAGATAACATTAGCAATTACCTTCTCCAGACCGAGGTTTTCGGTTTTACAGGATCCTGCGATGGCTGCTCCTGCACTGCAGATTGCAGCTTCGTCAAGGTGGGATCCCATGGTAACAACGGCCACCGGGCTGTTTGGGTCACCTGTATGGAAGTCACCCTGAACGATAGGCCATCCACTGGCTGGTGATTTCTTGTTTGCCATTTTTCTCCCTCACATAAAGGCCAGGACTACAAGTCCGGCAACCAGGAGTCCTACAGCAAGTCCATAGAACATGGCAGTAATTCCACCGGCGTACATCAGGGATTTCTCACGGTTCGGGAATGTTTCCAGGAAACTACCTTCTCCGGAGAGCATGCCAACAATGTCGTCAGTGATCTTTTCAAGCATGTTCACCTGTTCTACGATTGGTGCTAAAGATTCGCCCTGCTGGGTAACGAATCCTGCAAATACATCACATCCAAGACCAAAGTCTGGAAGGACCGGAATCCACGCCATTACTCGTTCCCTCCAACTTCTATGATTGGCTTGGCATCAAGCCATGCATATGCATCACGCTTTGAAAGGGCGATGTACTGCTTGTATGAGTAAACCCAGCCTATCAATGAGACAACAACTCCCACTGTTGCAGATATTATGTCAAGGAATGCATAGGACATCACTGCAACAACGAACATGGAGAGGAACCCTACTTCGATGGCCAGCATGAGAGTTCTGTCCTGTGACTCGTTCGGACCAAGACAGGCATTGAATGGATGCTGCAATGCAATTGCACCAAGGAAGAATATCACGGTCAATGCTGCACCGCCAATCAGTGAGCTGGCAAATTCAGGTAATACTGTTACCATGAATGTCTGTGCCCCTCCGGCTGCTGCTTCTGCAGGCTCCATGGAGAGTGTCATACCACCAATTACAAGACCATTGAACATGAATGTCCCGGTGCACATTGCGGCAAACCCAAGCATTGTCAGCGCTCCGACGATCGATAATTTCATGAGTGAAAAGATCATCACCGGAATGTTCATGTTGATGATGTTATTAGCACAGTAACCGATGACTGCTCCAATAATGGCTGCAAGAACCAGGGTTACTATTGGAGAAGCAAGACCGAATTTTGTTCCGGCAATCATTGCAATTGCACCAGCTCCAAATGCCACCATTCCGGCAGATGGAACTCCAGTACCAAGACCATAACTACAAAGATGCTTGATTGTGTCTGAACCCCACCAGAGTGCTGCAATAGCACCAATCCCACCAAAGAAGGAGAAGACTGCAATGCCTGTCACAGCGTTGAGATATGTGAGGTACGTGCCGACTAAGGCAACAACAATCCCATAGATCATCAAGGTGTTTTCAGATAACTTCCCTGCTGATGCTTCCATTTTTACTGACATTGTTATCTCCTCACATTCCGGTGTTAAGTACAATCAGCATCGAAATTAAGCCACAGAAGGCAGATGCTACTGCACAACCAATAATAGCCCGTGGAACACGCTTGAACTTTGGATCATGCGGTCCCTCGATAGTTCCGGTGATGTTATATGCAGCCAGCACCGCGTTGACCAGGAAAAACCCGATAGCAAAGATACCGGCAAGTGATATGGCCAGTGGCTGGATTGCAGCTGTTTCAGCCTGCATTATGACCGGAAGACCTGTCTCATAGATCCCCAGAAGTGCAAGGTAGATCAGCGTCCCTCCAAGACCTGTGACAATTCCACCAATAACTCCTCCGAAGAAGGAGATGAAAGGCAGACCGTGTCCTTCAGTTCCCTGTGATTTATATTCAGGGAACGTATCCCCGGTGATCGGATCCTTGGCAACTTTACCTGATGCTGCAGGGATACCCATCGCAAAGACGTAGGTGGCGTTAACCATCATACAGGTGATGGACATCATAAGACCTCCACCCACAGCACCTCCGGCAACTGCGATTGCAAAGTCACCAGTTGCTTCAAATGCCCAGGCCCCGCCAAAGAGACCTGCAAGACCGGCACCGGCGGCAAGCATGGCGACACCGGTAGCAATACCCGGAGCCTGTCCCATTGCTGCCGGAGCACCGCCGACTGGTACAAAGTGAACACCAAATCCGACGAGTGCTCCACCGATTATTATTCCGATAAGAGGAATGATTGAGAAACCAAGTGCGTATGTTGCAGCGATCGAGACGAGGAGAATAACAATACCTACGAGTGTTCCGGTCGGGTTAATTCCTTCCCCACCAGCTGCCGCACCCCCGAGTGCACTCATGATGAGGCCTCCTCTGCAGCAGTGTATGGTCCGTAGGTCTTCCGGCCCCACACTTCGATCCAGCGATCGATGAATGTGAAGATAAGAATCAGGATAACTCCTACGATGATTGCTCCCCAGCCGGCTACCGTCTTCTCAAAGAGGACGGTACGCCAGAGTTCAAGAAATACAATCAGTCCAAAACAGATACCTGACGCCGGGCCGGCAAACTTTGTTGTGAACCAGCCATTGTCAAGGGATGAACGCTGTCCTGCTTCTGCATACCTGACGATGTTTCCTGATGCAGAGATCGGAACACCAGCGCCAAATTTCTGGTTCTGGTACTGTCGCTCCTTTCCGTAGAATGGATTTCCTGTTGCAGAACCTGCGGCACCCAGAGCAATACCCCAGACCAGTCCGAGCAGGGGGAGTGCAAACGGATGATGGAGTGCTGTTGCCATCAGGTGACACATCGCAACCGTACAAAAGATCGCGACGAACGCATGTGCCATAGTGACCGATAACAGTGACTTTATGATGTCAATGTATACCGGTTGCTGAAACTTTGCCAGACTTGCCGTTCGGCCAAGATATCCGGAAGTACAGTAAACTCCCTGTACAAAAACCGCGATAACAGAACCGAGAATAATAGCAAGGGCCGGATTGAAGTTAATCCGCATCAGTGCCCAGGCAACTCCGGCTCCAATGGCACACCAGGCTCCATATGCTGGTGGCTCACCGGAGATTGCCTTGTTAAAGATGCGGTGAATATAACCCATCTGCGGAGCGAGCTGAACCTGTGAGTTCGGGTCACCCTGTGAACCGATATCAGATTCAGTATCTTCCGCAGCACCGGCAACTGTGGCAAAAGCTCCTGCTAATGCAGTAATACCAATGCCTAATACAATCTCTTCCATGTAAACCTATCTCCTGCGTAGCTCAAGATCAGACACAAGAGTGCTCGCGTTGCAATACCACACACATGGCATATCAGACCTGTTGTGGTAATTGATTTGTTCGGTCAGTATTGAATTAAAGGTTTCGAAATAACGTTGATTTATAAAGAAACATCCTGTCTGCAGGAAAAAGAAAGGCAAATTGAAGGATTTCACTAAGGGAATTCTGCCATAACTCAAAAAAATTTGTTTACAAAACAAGATGACCTGAGTGGATCAAAGGGAGAAAGTATTTCTTCTTCGTTAGCAGGTGTTGCTATATATATAACATTCGGGTGGGAAAAACGCGTGAATCGATGATTATGCGCGTGAAGTTCGTTTATCGTCGATTTAATCCGGATTGATGTGAAAGTGTTCCAAATCCCGTGTTTCATCAGGTTACCCTGGGTAATACTGCCTTAGAAGCCTGGTCACATTCCTGATGTCAGATCCCTGTTTTCTTGCTTCATCCAGGTAGATCCTGTATTGGGTATCCTGCGTGATCCTTGGAACCGGCCGGCACATGTCTGCATGAAGCATCAGATCAAAGGCCCTTGCCTCAGCCTCGGTCAGGTGAAGCCCGGCATATTCACCGGTATGCGGGATTCTGACCAGATCGTCTTCAGTTTTTCTCTTACAGACCTCTTCTGCCAGGGGTGTACTTGGAATAGGCTCGGCAATAGAGACAAAGACGTCATCAAGACTCAGCTCCTCCATGAGATCCTTTGTTGCCTGAAAATCTTCATCTTCCTCTCCCGGATACCCGGTGATGAAACTTCCTGCAGGTCTTACTCCAAACTGCCTGCACTGTTCTACGGCATCACGTACTTTGTCGATTGGAATGCCCTTTTGCATAAGGTCAATGATCTTTTCACTTCCAGATTCAATACCAAAAAAGATCCATCCAATGGTATTTGCATGAACCGCTTCAAGTACTTCATCTGTCAGACAATCTGCACGGATGTCAGGGCAGGATACATTTTTTGGTCCCATGATTGAAGAGATACCTTCAAGCAGGCTGATGAATGCACCAGAGTTCACCTCTCCATCCCGTGACCGGTACAGTGAACCTGTTCCCCCGATAAGAGCAAGCCTTCTGACACCTTTTTTTTGAAAAGCCCTGACTTCACGCAAAATCTCTTCCAGCTCCCTGCTTCTTATTTTTCTTCCAAAAACACGTGGAACCTGGCAGAAACCACAACGGCCAAAACAGCCACGATGGGTCTCGATATATGTCTGTGCACCCCTGATATCCTGGGTCCCAATATCATCCGGTATCAATGGGAGAGGAAAGGAGAGATCCTGCACCCGTCTCTGTTCCGTCTTTACAATCCCGTCATCGGCAGAGAATGCACAATTTGGACAGTCCAAATACTCCCCTCCATTCATGATATGGCGGACTGCATCTTCCCCCTCCCCGCAGATCACCAGGTCCGGGTGCAGTTCCCCAAGAACCATCTCAGGGCCTGAAGACACCGGGCCGCCGATGATGCACTCCCCTCCTTCATGCTGTATTCTCCTGACTGTCTCTTTTATGGCAGGGTCAAGCAGGTGAAGGGTGCTGTACAAACTTAAGAAGATGCGTTCTCCATGCAGCCTGGAGAGGTCACGTGTAATCTTTGGATGAAATCCGGTATCTCGAATAACTCCCCCTACTCGCATTGCCCCATAAGTATACAGGCCGGGTGCTCCGACCATCACACTCGATACCCGGTGTTTCATGATTATAATTGTTTAACCTTTCTGTTGATAAATTCCAGTCTGATATCTTTCAATTCCATTATTTCCGCAGTTGACATTATTACTCACACGCTAAGAAATATATTAGAGTAGCTATGATACTATAAATATACAATATCAATGTCTGAAAAGGCAGTGATGAGGTAATGTTATGGGACAGACAACATTGCAAGGGGTTCCTGGAATCTTAAGGCCCTTTAAAGAATATATTGAAAAATGGTCACTACCTGCGGGTTCGGAGGTTGTTTTTTATGGTGTTCCCGGTACCTGCACACCTTTTGTTGAATTATTATGTTTTGCCATAAGGTCACTTCCCCTGACCTTGATCTTTGTACCTTATACAGAAGAGGATAAGGCCCAGAAACTGACGATGGTTCCGGACATAGGATTTCAGGCAACAAATGCCTGTCCTCCAAAAAATCCTGCAGTACTGGTCATAATGGGCGGGCTTGCCATGCCAAATATGCCGGTCGGCGCAGATGATGTTGCATCCGTGATAAACAGATGGAAAGGTTCGGGAACGATCGGCGTATGCTTCATGCACATGTTTCAAAAAGCCGGGTGGCTTGAC
>JAAYPD010000009.1 GCA_012520015.1 Methanomicrobiales archaeon | reverse complement strand
TACTTTTTCCTGATCTCTTCCGAACCGGTAAAAATAGCTACGATCTTATAACCCCACTCCTTATGTTCAAGCATACTCTCAATGAAAGGCAGTGAAGAGTCGTCAGCAATAAGAACTACATTGAGAAAATTGAATCCTTTTGCCCTGTATTGTTTGAAAACCCTGTACTCAAGTACCCGCAGGGAAAAAAGCAGAAGAAAGCCGTATGTTGGTATCAGGATTAAAAATGTTCTGGAGAGAGCATATAGTTTGAAGATAAAATAGATAAAAACAAGTATCATGAAGATTGCTACCGCGGAAAGAAAATATTCCCAGAACAGGGCAGCATATTTTTTTGTACGCGGTATCTCAGTAGCTTTAAGCAGATACATGATTAACAGCCACAGGGGAGCGATAGCTATAAAAAGAAGAAGGAGACGATTGTCAGAGAAAAAAAAGAACTCTTTCCCCTTAGGTGTATAAACCGTTAAGTAAGCAAGTTCAAAAGCCAGAAAGATTGCAAAAACATCAAGCGCCCCTAGTATAAAATTCAGGAGTCTCCATTTCTTGAGGAAGGGAATTATGTGCAAACGATATAATGTACTGAATATATCCATCAGCAGTTTTTCAAATTAGTCAGCTTCCGAAAGCGATCATTTACTAAACGTGTATTCCGTTAACTTATTCTATAAGCTCTCTGCAAAAACAATGCCTGTATTACAGAGATACCGGTGGCTGCACAAACATTCACAATATAGCATGAAGGAGTTATAGCCAAACCGGATTCTCAGGTCAATAATTCTTTGCCCCGTCCACATTTAAATAATTCTCTTGCCGGATCATTGTATCTGCCAGCCAGGGGTAAATCTTTGGCGATATGTGGCTGCATTTACCTGAACAGGGAAGGATCATCTGAGCGGACATTATTCTTGAAGGCAACGACGAAGGCCTGGCTGTAGTCGTTCTGCCGGCAGATACTCTGCAGGCGCGAAGCTTCGGCACGATTGCTGAATTCACCGATCGTTGTCCTGTAGGCTCCCTTGTACAGGTATTCAAATGATTTATAGGTTTTGCCTGCCACTGTAATGTTCCTGGCACCGGCAGGTTTTGTATTGGAAAGTATCTGTACCCTGTATACAACTACGTCATTCTTTGCCTCCTGAACCATATCTGCCTGAGCAGGTGTATCAGGAGACTGCTTCTCCTCCTTGTGCTCCTGTGCAGGGGTGGCAGAAGGTATTTTCTCTGAAGGAGCTGTCTCCTTATTGGCATCAGGAGCAGCGACAGGAATGGCTGAGTTGGCAGCGCGGGTATCAGATACCGGCCTGGACTCAGGTTCCTGTGTGGCCTTCGCATTATCCGGAATGGATGCCTGATAGTGATCATCCTGACTGGATTGAGTGATCAGAACCTGTTTGGATGGTGTTGACCCACTTCCAAAGACCATGGCAAGGCATTGCTGGCCAATGTTCTGCTCCTCTTCAGGGCAGGTGACCAGTTTCAGCTGAGACCTCGCTTTACCCGTTCTGGTTCTTGTGGTATAGAATGCAGTTCTGTTGTCATCACGGCAGATTGTAAATGCCAATTCGTCATCTTTCGTATTGATTGCATCGGTAAGATTCTGTGGTTTCCCCCACTCTTCACCATCAAAAGCAGAGATGAAGATATCATATCCTCCCTCGCCCGGATGACCATCAGAGGAAAAGCAGAGATTATTCCAGCTGTCAAATGATGCGAAGAGCTCGTTACCGGACGAATTGATATGTTTCCCCAGGTTCTTAGGTTCACTCCAGGTCTCACCCTCTTTTCTGGTGATGAACAGGTCAAGCCCTCCCATTGAGCCAACCATGTCTGATGAGAATACCATGAATGTGCCGTCTGCTGAAAGGCAGGGATGTGAGTAGATTGAATTGTCAGTACATATATTTATTGGCTCATCTGAGATTATCCATCCGGAAGGAGTGTAGTCTGCCCTGAAAATCTTTTCGCTTTTGGCTCTCTCAGGTATGAGGCTGACATACATGGTGTTGTAATCACTTGTAAAAGTGGCTGCCTCACTTGGGAAGATGACTGATCCTTTGATGTTGAACGGGGTATAGTCACCCGGGACACTGTCAGTGATTCTGGTTGAATAGGTTTTCAGAGCACCAAAAGAGACATGCCCTGCCGGTACTTTTTCTTCGATCTTTGAATGAGAAAGAAAAATAATCCCATCTTTATAGAATTGTACTCCTGACGAGGGTGGAGTAATATCCAGCGGGAAAGGCCTTACCTGCAGTTGTTCCCGTCTGTTTGTCTCTTCTGACCGGTATTCTTTACTTGTTGTGCTTAAGAGTACTGAAGCACTGGTGTCGGGCGGGGTGACATTCAGGGCTATCAGAATCGTTGATGCAAGAAGTATGATTGTTGATTTCATAACATTGCTTTTTTACCATTGATATCTGCTTCCGGCAGTCTTGTTGACATTCCCGAAATTGAATCCTGCCGCTATCTCTACAGTCAGGTCTCTCTTGAAAAAGGGAACATCCCTGGGGAAGTCCACGAGTGTGCCGATATAGATTTTTGGGAACTTATACTGGAAGAATAATGTGAGATTGTTATAATCATGCAGGTAAGAACCTACGCAGAACGCGTCCATATAAAGCTTGAGCATCGGTTTATAGGTTCCCCTCTCCTTGAAGTTCAGAGAGTCATCAAGGTTAATGATAATTGATGGTTCCAGTACTATATTGAGACTCCTGCTCAGCACTATTTTATAACCTGCCAGAAAGAAATACTGTCTG
>JAAYPD010000137.1 GCA_012520015.1 Methanomicrobiales archaeon | reverse complement strand
CGTTTCATCATTCAGAGTGAGGTTAAAGCGGGTAGATTTAAAGGGACGGATATGAGGGAGGGGTTTCTTGATATGTCTGAGCCAATTAAGGGACCTCTGCCGACTCAATTAAAGATCGTCGAAGAGTTTATCAGGAAACATACCAACCGAAGGGTGATTATCGGGAGTAATTCTTTTTCAAGAATGGAGGAGTGGGATTATCCTCCCCAGGCTCTTCGTGAAGCGGTTATTAACGCTCTCTGTCACCGTGATTATAATTCATCTGCAAATGTGCAAATCCGTATTTTTGATGACCGCATTGAAATTTGGAATCCAGGTACATTACCCTCAGATATATCACTTGAATCACTCAAAGAAGAGCATCTATCCAGACCCCGAAACAAGAATGTCGCCAGATTATTGTACCTGATTAAGATAATTGAGCAATGGGGGTCAGGAACAACAACCATGGTTGCATCCTGTAGAGAATATGGATTATCAGATCCAGAATTTTTTGATAATGGATATGATTTCAGGGTGGTTATCCGAAAGAATGCCACATCTGAAATTAACTGGATCATTTCAAGTCTGAATGATCGCCAAATAATTGCATTTGAGCATATGTTGAAGAATCAGATCGATATTTCATCTGGTGAATATGCTTCATTGTGCAATTGCAGTGACAGGACTGCACGGAGCGATCTAAAAATGATGATTGAACTTGGAGTTGTCGTTAGGACCGGGGGGAGTAAACGCACCAGGTATAACATTCCGGATCGATTCCGGATCGATTCCGGATCGATTCCGGATCGTTTCCGGATCACTCCAAAAAAGGAGAAGGAATAAACTCTATGAATCAAAGATATTTTTCGAATTATCTCATGAATATTCAAATTTCAAAATTACCAGAATGCCGGATTCCGGATCGTTTCCGGATCATGACCATTGTGAGTGCCATCCATAATAAAATTTCCGAGTTACTGAGGAGAAGAAATGAGTAAACCGATGAAAGAGAATGATGAACTTTTAGTACGGGAAGTGAAATCAGCATATGACGAGGAGTTGCAGGTAAAAGAGAAGGAGGATATCGAAAATCTCCAGCGTCTCTTACGCCAGCTCTTCCAGCTCCAGGCTGATGATCAGCTGAACTATGGCATTTACCGGATCATGAATGAGAAGCGGGATGAGGTTCTGAAGTTCATAAATAAGACTCTTCCTGACCAGGTCAGGGATGCCTGCAAAGACCTGACCCCGGAGACTGCCCGTCAGCATCGTTCGTTCATCTTCTCCCATATTCATTCGTTCTTTTCCCGGTATTACGAGAAGGGTGATTTCATGCCTCTTCGCCGGTATTCTGCACGACAGAAGTATGCTATTCCCTACAACGGCGAAGAGGTTCTTCTCCACTGGGCAAACAAGGACCAGTACTATATCAAGACCGGTGAGTTCTTTGCCAATTCTGCCTTCCGTGTCGGTGAGTATTCCATTAGGTTCCGGACGATGCAGGCGGAGACGACCCAGGATAATGTGAAGGCAGCAGACCGTTACTTCCTGATTGCAGACCCTGATGCCGGAGAGGAGTATGATGCGGAGCAGAAGGAACTGACCATCGGGCTCGTGTTTCGTGCACTTGATGCCGATGAGCAGAAAAAATACGGCACCCGGGATGTGCAGAAGAAACTGAACGAAGAGATTGTGCAGATGGTGCTTGATTCCCTGTCCGATGCTTCGCTCAAAGAAGCACTCTCCCCAAAGAAGGATGACAAGGGTGTGCTTGCAAGGCAACTTGCTACCTATACTCACAAGTCCACCACCGATTTCTTCATTCACAAAGATCTGGGCGGTTTTCTCACCCGTGAACTGGATTTTTATATCAAGAACGAGGTGTTTCACCTGGATGACCTGGGTTCAGGGACAGAGATCCCCATCCTGGAATATGTGAGCAGGGCAAGGATCATCAAAAAGATTGGTGAGGAGATTATTGTTTTTCTTGCCCAGATAGAGGAGTTTCAGAAACGGCTGTTTGAGAAGAAAAAATTTGTTATCGGGTGTAATTACTGCCTGACTCTTGATAAAGTACCACAGGAGTTCTGGCCTGAGATACTTGAGAATAAGGATCAGATTGCTGAATGGGAAAACCTGTATGGAATTGGATCAGGAGAGCAGCAGAGTTTGTTCTCCGGGTATGATACCCAGTTTCTTGGGGCTCACCCGTTCCTGATGATTGATACGAAGTTCTTTGACGAGGGGTTTACCGATAGGCTGCTTGGGGGATTCGAGGATCTGGATGCAGCCGCCGGCGGGTTAATGATAAAGTCAGAGAACTTTCAGGCATTAAACCTATTACAAGAGCGGTATCGGGAATCGGTGAAGTGTGTATACATTGATCCGCCTTACAATACAGATGCTGCTCCGATTATGTACAAAAATAATTATAAAAAATCTTCTTGGAATTCTTTAATTTTTGATAGAGTAAGTAATGCTAAAAAATTACTTACAAATGAGGGTGTTTTTTGGGTATTGGCCTGACAAAAAGCTGGTAATACTTATTGAGGGAATTGTGTTAATATTTATGTACTAAACATTTATATGAATCAGCAGATTAATATTAATCATGGTCGGAAAGCGTGGTCTAATACTCATAACTTG
>JAAYPD010000136.1 GCA_012520015.1 Methanomicrobiales archaeon | reverse complement strand
TAAAAATCCCGTCACCATGGTAAATGCCGGAGATCTCATTGTTTTACAGGCTCCTCTGGCTCATCTGCTATCTCCGGTTCAGGCTGTGATCCTGATGATACAAGGACTGCTTCAACCGACTCACTTCTTCCGCCTGAAATGGATACAGTGCCAGTCCAGTCCTGGTATCCTGAAAGCCTGATAATAATCGTGTGTTCACCAGTTGGGACATCTTTCATAACCAGCGGAGTAAGCCCGGTTAAGCGGTTGTCAAGAAAGATATCTCCCCCTTCCGGCGTTGAGTCAATAGCAAGCTCACCAAGTGGAGAGGGAGACATCTTCACACTATATGTTGTCGCGGCATTTTCATCAACATAAAGCTCATCTGTGATAGTCTGATCTCCGGATCTCTGCGCGTTAACAACATACAATCCCCTTGGCACAGTATATGCAACCAGGATCCCTGAATCAGGCGTTACACCCATGCTTTTACCGTTTAAAAGAAATTCCGTTCCATCAGGTTCGCTTGTAAACATGACCATCCCGTTCCGTTCATACGAGGTATTGCCAAGGTCGATCCTGTAGGCTATTGTTTTTCCGGCTTCAGGCGGGAAATAAGGACCGGCATGAGGCAGGTACCCGCTGTATTCCATCCGGACATTCTTCCAGGATGGTTTTACCATGGTATCAACCGGGATGGTCAGACTCCCGTTCAGGACATGTCCCATGTATAAAGTATCAAAATATACACGTGCACCTTCAAGGTCCGATCTAACCTCAATGTACCCGATTCCTGGTGATGAAAACCGTTTTTCATCACCGACAACCTGACAAGAGAAGGCCATGGAAAGGATCACCAGACTTGTCAGTAGAATATTCCAGTTCACTTCACATCTACCCCTTATATATGTGAGCATAGGCTATGAACGCTCATAACTCTTTGGAAGGTTTTATCATGTCGGAAAAAATGAGGACACATTTCATTTTTCCAAATGAGAAGGCCGGATGACGACTAAAAAAATTAAACAAGCATTCCCGTTTCAGAAAACGGTTTTACTTTTAAAAGAATGTAATCCCGCATGCGCGAGGGGTGGAGATCACAGACATCTGCTATCCTGATGCCTTCTTCTACTTCTATCTCTTTGATCTCCCTGGCAAAGGGATCATATGGCAATTTTACCCTTATTCCGTCCATCTGCACCACGACAGGAACTGGTGATGTAACCTCATGGATGTCAGGAACATTCTCCAGTATTATGTCCATTAGACGGGCTGGTGTGACTGACAAAGGATCTTTTGCGATCATGGCCCTCTTCTGGTCAACAACCCTTGAGACCTCTGCCACTATCTCATCAAGCATCGCAATCTCATGTGGTTCTTTTGTCCTGTGCATGAACCTTCCCATGCCTCCGACATATCCGGCTGCGGGCGGATCAATTATCTTTTTCAGTGCTTCTTTTGACGGACCGCCGCAGATGATGATCGGCACCTTGATTCCCCGCCTGAATGTAGGCATCTTCTCCCTGATACAGGTCTCAAAATTCCCAAACAGGTAAATTGCCAGGTCATGTTCGTTGATAATATCCCGTTCTTCATCAGATAACAGGCCTATCCGCTTACCAAATCCGCGCGCAAGTCCGATCATATTGGTCTTTGCACCGGCAGTCCGGAGATATTCTGCAATATCACATGATGCATGAGGGAGATGATGAATTTCAACAGACATCGAGACCACCGCAATCTCGGTCCCTACAAGCGGCGCAGGAATAACCTCTCCTGCAAGAGGGCGGGAGACCTTTTTAAGAGTATCAATATCATCTCTTGGAACCAGGGCCTGAAGAACTACTTCCTGGGCAATCATGTGTTTTTGAATGATGTACCAGCCAACATCCTCGATGAGATCAAGTATCTCGTCATGACGAAATACACCCCCTTTGTAAGTAACAGGAACAAGGATCATGGTGCTGCCTCCATGATCTCAAACTGCCCGGCGACAAGTGAAGTTACATCTTCAGGCAGGGTGTTTTCACTTGCAATAAACCAGAACCTGCCATTATTAAAATTCTGCTTTTTAACCTTGTAACCCTCAGGACAGATGACCTGCAGGGAATAGATAAGATCCTTATAAAGGCCTTCAGAAGGATCTGCCACCGCGAGATCTTCTATGCCAGACTCTGAGGCATCTCCTGTCGTTTTAATCTCAATGGTAAAGCGGTCAGGCTGGCTTACGTGATCCTTGCCATATTTTTTCCAGAGAAATTGCAGGAGATCTGCAAGGTACGTCTCATCTGCGATGGAGAGGGTGATCTTATGCTCATCAAAGGTAACACCTGCAAGATCTGATACAGTAATCGTTCTTGGAACAGTCCTCGTTGTTCCCACCGCGATAAAGATGGGAATTGCAGGGTCGATAAAAATCCGGAGTCTTTCAAGAACCTTGAGCAGGTTATGATCGGTGATGACAGTTGAAGCAATACGG
>JAAYPD010000135.1 GCA_012520015.1 Methanomicrobiales archaeon | reverse complement strand
GAATGATCGGAGTCCAGCGTGAAATAAAAAACTCCGGAAAAGACTTTCGGGCATTTGAAATATTAAACCTCGGCAAATACGAACGCCAGCATTATATCGGGATCAACGAGAACCTCCGTGACGAAGAGAAACGAAAACAACTGGAGCAAAAAGAAAAAGACTTCGTCGATCTCATCCTCCATGCATACAAAGCAGAACCAGTCTCAAACTTCTCAACCTTCCATGGAAAAAAGCAGAACCGGCTTGTTGCTGTTGGCCCGGTAAATCTCCCGGTTACCAGACTTTTTGTCGAAGAGATCATCTCTGAATGCAGGCAGAAAAGAATAACAAAAGTAGATATCCTCGGATTCGAGTTTGAAATGGGACTCTTCCCCAGTGTCCAGGAGGAGGCCAAAGGAAAAGGAATCGATCTTGCTCTCAAATACATCCCCCGTGAAGTCTTTGACAAACGGGCAATAGAAAAGAACCAGGTCGTATTCCATGATGTCTCATATATTGAAGTCACCCCTCACATCAAAGGAAATTCAATCGCCGTGGAACTATCCGACTTTTCCGTTCACTATAACCAGGATACTATAGCTAACGTGGAAGAAAACCTCAAACCTGGTAGAAATAAAATTGTGGTAGAGAGTGGCCAGATAATCAAGATCTCCAAGGACAAAAAAGGCATCACCACAAGGGAACCACTCACAAAGACCTGGACTGACTGGATTGATTACTGGTCAGTTGACTTTGACTTTGAAAGCAAGAAAGAGATCATATCAGTTCAGAACACTGATGGAGTGACAGAAGAGATCTGGTCCGGAGATTACATCTTTGAGAACGAATGGCAATCATTCAGGACAAGGAAAGATCGAAGCCTGGAACTGAATAGCATTTATAAAGAAGTCCTCCCTGGCAGACGTAAGATCGCCGTAAAAGTGGTCGATATTTTCGGAAACGACACGATGAAAATTATCGATGTATATATTGGAGACAAGTAACATGGCAAAAATCACAGTCCTTGATAAAGAGATCACCCTCTATATTCAGAATGAGGAAGATTACATCTGCATCACCGATATTGCCAAGTACAAGGATCCAGAACGAAGCGATGAAATCATCAGGAATTGGATTCGAAACCGGAATACCATAGAATTTCTTGGAATATGGGAACAATTAAACAACCCGGATTTTAATCCCGTCGAATTCGACGGGTTTAGAAAACAGGCAGGACTTAATAGTTTCACATTATCGACAAAACAATGGATAGAAAGAACCGGAGCAATAGGACTCATTTCCAAAGCGGGAAGATACGGGGGCACCTACGCTCACAAAGATATCGCCTTTGAATTTGCATCCTGGATTTCCGTTGAATTTAAACTTTACCTCATCAAAGAATTCCAGAGGCTAAAAGAAGAGGAACAAAAACAGCTTGGGTGGGATATCCGGAGAAACCTTGCCAAGATTAATTATCGTATTCACACCGATGCGATCAGGGAAAATCTCATCCCGGTCGAACTCTCGAAAAGCCAGATTAACTATGTCTATGCCTCAGAAGCCGACCTTCTGAATATGGCACTTTTTGGTATAACAGCAAAAGAGTGGAGGGAGGCCAATCCGGATAAGAAGGGTAATATCCGGGATTATGCCGATATATCTCAACTCGTCTGCCTCTCAAATCTTGAAAACCTCAATGCCCATTTTATTAGCGATAACCTTCCCCAGAGCGAACGACTCTTAAAACTCAATAAAATTGCCATTCATCAGATGAAACTCCTCACCGAAGAACCAGGCATGAAACAGATCGGAGGAAAATAAATGGCACTTCACCCGGATTTCCCAAGTGATCCTTATGCAATATTAAACCCGGACATCAGGTGGTTCCCTGCAGACGAACTATTGAGAACCCAAGGGTACGAAAAACTCCTCCCCCCGCTGGTTGCCATATTGCGAAAAAAGGTTAATACCTGGCGGAAGAGTGGATATAAAGGAGCAAGCGAGACCAGCCTGGCGCTAATCCGATGGTGGTTTGAAGAGTCACATTCAATCCCAAAAGCAGATGGAACCCTGTTTAATTTCAGATACTATTTTGCACAAAGAGAAGCAGTAGAAACCATCATCTACCTATATGAAATAGCCCAGGTAAAAGACAAGTATGATCTCATCCGGTACGATAGTTCACAGGCCATATCCGCCGGGATGTTCCCTGAAACATGGAACAGGTATGTCATAAAAATGGCAACCGGAAGTGGAAAGACAAAAGTTCTCAGCCTGCTCCTTGCCTGGAGTTATTTCCACAAACTCTATGAGGAAGATTCCACCCTCTCCCGAAACTTTCTTGTCATCACCCCTAACATCATCGTTCTTGATAGAATTCGTTCCGATTTTGACGGGCTGAAAATATTTTTTTCTGACCCTGTCCTCCCGGATAATGGATACCAAGGTCAGAACTGGCGAGACGACTTCCAACTCACCTTACATATCCAGGACAATGTCCATATCACCAGAAAAACAGGGAACATCTTTCTGACCAATATTCACCGGGTCTATGATAGTAATAACCGGGAACCGTCATTCGAAGATGTTGACATGATGGATTACTTCCTTGGGAAAAAACCAGTTGGAGCAACAACCGATTCAAAACTGGACCTTGGAGAAATTGTTCGCGATATTGATGAACTCATGATCCTCAATGACGAGGCCCATCATATCCACGATGAAAAACTTGCCTGGTTTAAAACAATTCAGGATATCCATAACCGGCTGTTACAAAAAGATGGGAAACTCTCCATGCAAATTGATGTGACTGCCACCCCTCGCCACAATAACGGAGCCATTTTTGTTCAGACAGTCTCCGACTATCCACTTGTTGAGGCAATCCATCAAAACATCGTTAAACACCCGGTACTCCCTGATTCAGCAAGCAGAACGAAACTCATTGAGAAGAAAAGTTCCAAATACTCAGAAAAATACGAGGACTATATCCACCTTGGATATCTTGAATGGGAGAAAGTCTTTCATGTTCATGAAAAATTAGGAAAAAAAGCCGTCCTTTTTATTATGACCGACGATACGAAAAACTGTGATGAAGTATCAGAATATCTGCAATCAAGATATCCTGGATTAAAAGATGCAGTACTGGTCATACATACAAAAAATAATGGTGAAATTTCTGAATCCAGTACAGGAAAGTCATTAGAAGAATTGGAACGTTTGCGAAAAGCCGCCAATGAAGTTGATTTAACAGAAAATAATTTCAAGGCTATCGTTTCGGTTCTTATGCTTAAGGACCTGAGTAGCGCTTTTCATTCCCCTACGGCTCAAGTGAAAACTTGAATTTTAGATTATTTTAATTGAATTGCTGTAAAACATCAAAAGCTTAATTTGTTTGTAGGG
>JAAYPD010000134.1 GCA_012520015.1 Methanomicrobiales archaeon | reverse complement strand
TAACCTTTTCATGTGTTTTTGATGAATCGGTCAGGTTTTATGAGGGAGCAAAAATTATTAACTCTCAAGATGATCCATCATCTATCATAATTGGTCCATTTACCCATATTAAAGGTGAGTTATCAGTATTAGGTCACGGAGGTCAGATAAAAATTGGTTCGTATTGTTATATTGGTGAGGGGACACGAATATGGTCTGGAAAAGAGATTATTATTGGAGATAGGGTTTTAATTTCACATAGTGTAAATATTTTTGACAATCTTATTCATCCAATTGATCCTGAACTAAGGCACAAACAGTTTATCGAGATTATTGAGAAAGGTCAGCCTAAGGGATTGTAGCAAAATAACTTTATCAATTTACTCCCTTACTTTGGGAGATATACTATAATTCCATTTCCCATGAAAAATGTTCATAGTCATATTCAGATCTTCAATTTCATCATCTTTAATTTTTATTCCCGTCTGATAGTGATTTTTATTTTACATTTCGCACCCCCTGTAAAAAAGCAGTTCCGATTTCCAGTTCTTCCTCCACGAACCAAGTTAGCCTTGAGCACCCGGCGATAGCATCCGCTAAACTTATTCTCCTGAGTACCTTGTGATTATTTTTTTTACTTAACAGGGTCCAATAAAATTTATGTCAAATTGAGTCAATTTCAACAACAAAGGCGCTTGATCCCTTCTATTACTTACAACAGTAAAAATTTCATATCCCTCCTTACTCGTTCGTATCCTGAAGAGTGACAATAACCAAATCATTGTATCTGAAGTTGGTCTGATTAATGGCCGATTATTTGAGTTTATTCTTGGTGGCTCAGATAGTTTTTCAAGTTCGATGTGTGTCAGAAGTCGTAATATCCCGTGAAGTAGAGCACTAAAGTACAGCATGGTCATAAGTGCAGCAATTCTCGTATCCTTCTCCAAAAAGATAGTTGCAGCCATGAGAGGTTCTTTTAAGATCTTAAAATTCTGTTCTACTTTCCCTTGCCCTTTATAAGTGATCAGGACATCAGCACTTCCCATTTCCTCCTGAGGGATATTCGTTAACAGAGAGAATGTTGCTGCTTTTCTCTTTCTCTTCTCAATAATTTCCTCATTTCTCTTGATGTCAACCGTTTGAATCTTCCAACTCCGAATAATTTTGTGAGGTTTTGGGTTCTTTGCTGGTCTTCCTACAGGTCGTTTTACCTCTTCTTTACAAACAAGTACAAGTTCGGGATAAATGAGGGATTTCAAATGTTCTTTTAAAAATCGCTCTTTCTCTGCAAGAGCATCAGGTTCGCATGCAAATTCTCTTTTTTCAAGTTCCTGAAGAAGGGATTTTAATTCATCTTTGGCCTTATCCACTTTTTTTTCGATAAATTGCTCCCTTTCTGAACTCCGATACACATGAATAGTGCATGGATGGCCATAGATACTTTCAGTAATTGCATAGGACCAGTACTCAGTTGATGTTTTTCCGGGACGGGAGCAGCAAGGACCTAGGTAAGTCCAGTTATCTTCAGCAAATGCTAGGTTTCGAGCTTTTTCGGCCAATTTTTTGTGAAAATTTTCTGGGATTCTTGATATGAACTGGATCGGGTGTGACCCTTTAAACAATTTCTCAACGTTGTATTTGTTAAGAAGTTTAGAATCTGCAATGTATTTGTATTTTTTAAATCCGTCGCCAAATATTTCACGTAACTGGTCAATAACCAGATTATTATAACTGCAATCAGCAGTGTTCCCATCAAGTACTTTTGAATAAAGAATCAACCCATCACCATCAGTAACTGCACCTGTCATAATCTGGTTGAGATCATCTCGTTTTTGCTTGCTATAACCCGGAGTTATCTTAATATGTGGTTTTTCTCCGGCATCACATTCATAGTCACCGTAAAGTACATGGGACGTTGTATCTGAATGTAGAATGAAGTTTTCAGGGAGATTAAAAGTTAATCTAACCGATAGTGCAATTGATGAAAACAAGGATGAACAACCGACCTCAAATATCCTGTCAAGGACTCTACCAAACATATCATCATTGAGGGTTGCGGGATCAATAGGCTCACCTACAAGGAGTTCAAGATCGATTCCGGCATAGGCTTCATGAATTCGAGATAAACTGACCTTTTTATTTGCTGATACAAAAGGAAGGAGAACCAATAATTGTGCAAGAATCCCTGGACTGTACTTCCATTGTTTAGAATCCCAGGTAACCCGTTCATTTATTTGTTCCTTGAAGCGCAGTTTATTCAGATAAGAAGCAACAACAGATAACTGAAGAGGTGTTTCCAAATACTCTCTCGGACGGCAGATTATGGTTGGGTTGAGCAGATCACGTTTGATGTTGGCGCTTTGAGGCGAAGGGTCAATATGTCGGCAGTTAGACATACCCTTATTTATATTATGTTCTCAGATATATATTTAAGCTTTTATATAATGGGGTGGAAATTATTCTCGACTTTTTTGGAGGGGTGCGAAATGTAAATGATAATGGAGCTCCATGCATGCATACAGTTTTTACTGGAACATATCTCCGAAAGTCATCTATTTCATGTGAAAATAATTCCTTTGCATAAACAGGATCACCATCTGCTTTACTCATTACTTCATAATGATAACCAATTTCATGACCCTGGCTTTGGATTTTTTGAATAACTGCTGGCTGAAAAGTATAAGGATGACGGAAATAATAAGTTGATCTGACATTCAAGTCATGTTCAACTTGTGAAAAATCAATTGCTTTGTGAATCCGGCGATCGATATCATGTCTTAAGATTACAATATTCTCTGAACTATTCCTTCCGGATAAGTAATCATCTACCGAACAGATGGAATATCCCGATTTTAATAAAAACCGGAGTAATGTACGATACATCTCGAGGGTAAAATCTTTCATAATTAAACCTGGGAAAAAATCAGATCACCTGACCACCATCAACTCCGATTACTTGTCCATTCACGTACGAACCAAGATCAGATGCAAGGAAAATTGCCGTTTTTGCAATATCATCTGGTGTTCCAATCCTGCCAAGGGCAATATGTGAGATCAAGTCTTCTCTCACCTCCTGTCTTATGTCCTGAATAAGATCAGTATCAATAAATCCTGGAGCAATTGCGTTGACTGTGATACCTAAAGGACCAAGTTCTTTAGCTAAAGATTTTGTAAAACCGATCAAAAAGGATTTCGTAGCTGAATAAACAGATTGTCCTTTGCTTCCATAAACCCCGACTACAGAAGAGATATTAATAATTCTCCCTGATTTCTGTTTTAACATGATCTTTGCCGCTGCACGTGAAAAAAGAAAAGGACCTTTGCAGTTTGTAGCAACCAACGAATCAAACTCATCAGTCTTTGTCATTAGCAACAGGTTGTTCCTCATTATCCCTGCATTGTTCACAAGAACATCAAGCTTTCCACAATCACTTTTAATTTTTCCAATTACACTTTTAACGTCTTCCTCATCTTTTACATCTGCCTGAACCGCAATAGCCTGGCCATTTCTTTTAACAATTTCATTAACAACCTCAGTTGCGGAGTTTTCATGTGACACCCAGGTTATCACAACAATTGCACCTTCATCAGCACATCGAAGAGCAATTGCCTTTCCGATTCCCCGGCCACCCCCTGTCACCAGTACAACTTTATCTTTAAGTAAACCAGTCATTTCTTTGCCACTGCAATCCATCGAACCATCCGCCCGGCTCCAAGCATTCCGTCCCATGGCTGTGTATATTCATGCATCATTCCTGCAACCATCGCCCGGTCTGCTCCACGGTATGCGAGTTCCCTGACATATCTTTCTCTCCTGGCATTATCAATTATCTCCAGGGCAACAGTCTGGACCTTCCGGTTTACAAGTGGAAGAATCAGATCAATATCTGGCACCTCTTTCACAAATACACACCTTCCCTGAACTGGTTCTTCAAGAGAGATCATATCATTGATACAGATAGTCCATTTCAGATCATCAGATGATAAGATATCCCTGGCATCATCAAGAAGATACCGGGCTCTGGTATTGATAACCGAAAGGGCTATCCCTTCATCCAGAGGGTAAAACATCCTGTCCTGAAGGGATTGAAGGGCTGATTTCAATCTCCCTGCAATATCTTTTATTGTTACAGAGCTTTTTTCAAAAAACACCGTATGCGGCGAGGAACACGCAGCCTGATTATAAAGAACAATATCCTGGGCAAGCCTTTTCAACATCAAATAAAAGTCATGAGATTCAATCGCTTCCCTGTCAAAAACTGCAAATGAGTATTTCGGGCCATAAACTATTGTATCAGCATGGACCTTATGGGGAAGAGAAGATATCACCTGAACAGCTTCATCACTCCCATAAACCACCCTGCAGTCCGCAGACAATGAAAAAGTCCGACTTAAGTCTTCATTCTTTCCAGGGAAAGAGACCATGGAAACGACAGATGTGATAATCTTCCCCGAATATTGAATTTCACCGGCATCGATCGTTACCTGTTCCAGTTTCCTGAATAACAAGTGAAGGTATTTATAAATCTGAGGGTGAATTTTCAGAATACTGGCATTTTTTCCAAGAGTAGCTAAAGCCAGCGAAAAGAATCCAAGAAGCGGAATATTGCCTGCAATCCAATGACAAACAATCCCCCGGGGAACATGAATCATCTCGGTACGTGAGTCCACGACGACAGGATCACTTATACCTGGTCTGTTCCTAAAATTTACCCGGTAGATAGCATTGAGGTTTTCCTTTCTAAGCCATAGTGAAAGGTAAGAAAGACCGGGGATAAAAGCCAGCGACCTGTCTTTTATGATCTCCTTTCCAAACTGAGCAAGCAGGAGGATGATAATCTCATCCGGACAATCAAACAGCATGCGACGATTTACATCCAGCTCTCCTACAAGTTCTTCAAATGAATCAGTATATCTCTCTTCAGCTACACATCCGCCCTCATGTATCAGAATTTTATCTTCCATGATCCATCCTGAAGGTATCTCCACATCCACGAATTTCTGCACGCTCG
>JAAYPD010000133.1 GCA_012520015.1 Methanomicrobiales archaeon | reverse complement strand
ATGGAGAGAAGCTGATCCATTGAGTATCCGGAAGCAGCCTCCCAGGCAGGATTTGCCTCTGTAATCTGAAGGCTTTTATCCAGTATGAAAAACAGGGTTGGATTTTTTTCAATAAGAACGCGATTTCTTTGAGCAAGAGCTTGAAATGCAGTGACATCAAAATATGCTGCAAGGATCTCGTATACCTGGCCGTCCTCTGAAATAAAAGGCACGTAATGATATTGTAAGTGCAACCTTCCTTTCGGGACAATAACTCCCAGCTCACCGGTCACCTCAGCACCCTTTGTGAATGCATCCATAACATTCCCCCCCTGGCGTTGATAAACGTTGAAATCGGTAAGTTTCATGGAGAGCAATTGTTGCCGTGTGTAACCGGTGATAATTTCCCAGGCCGGGTTCGCTTCAATAACCTGAAAATTTTTATCCAGTATGAAGAAAAGAGTGGGATTATTATCAATCATTAACTGGTTCTTTCTTTGCAGTCTCCGGTTTTCAGTAACATCAAAATATACCGCAAGAAGGTTTTCAATGCTACTCCCATCAGCTGGAGAGAAAAGAGGGGTGTAATGGTACTCCAGGGCAAGTCTTCCGTTTGGGGTATTAAGAACCATCTCCCCTGATATTGCATGCTTCTCTCGGAGTGCACTATCAATAGTGTCACCTGAACGTGAGAGGACTGTAAGATCTTTTAAGTTCATTGAAAGGAGCTGTTCACGTGAATATCCACTCTTTTGCACCCATGCATTGTTCACATCAACGATGTTAAAGGATAGATCCAGGATCAGCATAAGAGCCGGATTGTCCTGAAAAATCGCGTTATTATCACGAATCGAAGGAGTATTTTTATAATAATTGATCATTTCAGTCATATTCAACCTCTATTTTTTTAAAGACACCAATAAATGCAGGTTTAGATCGGTAAAACGTCACAGAACCCTGTATTTCAATTAACATAATCTCATTCTTTTTTGTTTTTGCATGAACATTATAAACTACTGATGATACTTTTTTAGTCAGACGATCTTCCATTGATTTTTTAATTATTGGAATATCTTCTTCTATAAAAAACGAGAGAAGGGGAAGGGCATAAAGCTCTTCAATTGAATATCCAAGGAGAGAAACAATATAAGGGTTTGCATAGAGGAATTTTTCATCCTGAATGATATACACCCCAAGTGACAATGATTCCGCCAGTTTTCTGAATTTTTCTTCTGATTCCCGGAGTGCATGTTCAGTATCAGAAAGCCTGGATATATCTATTATTGATACAATACTCTTTTTTGTGCCTGGGATCATACCAACCGTGATAAATGAGCGTATTCTCCGGTTGTCCCTGGATACAAAGGTAAATTCATACTGAGAAGGAATATCCACTACTCCTTTCCGGCGTTTCTGGTGATATTCATACATCCGGGTCAAATCTTCAGGAGAAACAAAACTGGTCCATGACATGGTATGTTCAAGATTTAAGCGGGAATATCCGGACATTCTCTCCATTTCATGATTTGCAGAAATAATGGCCGTATCTTCATCGAGCACCATCATGGCAGTTCCGGTTGATTCAAATATCGTACGATAGAGTTCCTCTGATTGTGTAAGATTTATTTCTGCCCGTTTTCTATCGGTTATATCACGACCAACAGACTGATATTCAATACAGGTCCCATGTTCATCAAAAACCGCATGATCTGACCATTGCTGCCACCTTATCTCCCCATCGGGAAATAACACCTGGTGTTCAATGGTCCCGTCAGGGTTTTCAGGTGTGAGATTTGCAAAATATTGTTTTAATTCTTTGAGATCTTCTTTTGGTATCAGTGGCCTGAACTTCTTTCCAATGATTTCACCTGGTGCGATATCAAAATACCTGCAATACGCATTGTTAACGAAGATATGTGTCCCGTCAGGCCGATACCGGCATATGAATTCAGTCTGTTGTTCTACTACATTCCGATACCGCTCTTCACTTTCGAGTAGCTTTTGATCTCCTTTTCTTCGTATGATCGCATTGATAATTACCTGGCCAAAGATCCTGAGAGTGTCAATTTCTTCATCAATCCATGAGGTTTCCTGCTGTAAAGTATCAAGACCCAGAACACCAGTTATTTCCTCTCCGATCTGAATAGGGACAAGAAGGAGCGATTTCATAGATGAATCTGAAATTTTACATGGAAGTTCTGGTTCTTCTGATTTTTTTCTTTCGATGGATTCACACAGGAAATATCGATTATGATTTAATTCAAAAAAAATATTTGAATAATCGGATATATTGTCATGTTGGATTTTTTCACATGCAGATGTAATTCCAGGTTTACACCACTCATGCGTTATTGAAAAAGTTTTTTTCATCTCATCGTCCCACATGATGAGATAACAGCGATCAGATCTGCACAGGGTTCCGATCTCTTCTAATGCATTCCCGATCTTTTGATCAATATGTGGGGAGGGAGTATTCATCAGGCCAGTTGAGATTTCAGCTATTCTTTTAATCAAAGATATCTGTTTTTCAAGCGCTTTCTCTGCCTTTTGCTTGTCTACCGCCTTTTTTACTTTATGAATGAGTTCAATGAACTGAGCTTTTGGGTCCCCGCCTTTCTGAAGGTAAAAATCTGCACCACTATTTAATGCTTCGATTACTACTTCCTCACGTCCTTTTCCTGTGAATATAATGAAAGGGGAATTGCAACCCTGTTGTCTGATTTTTTTCAGCAAGGTAATGCCGTCAATCACCGGCATTTCATAATCAGATATGATGGCATCATAACTCTTTTTTGTCAGATGGCTGAAAGCCTTTTCAGGATCTGAACATATATCTGCAGATATTTCTCCGCTTTTTTCAAGAAAAAGCTTCCCTATGGTGAGAAGATCCTGCTGGTCATCAATATACAATACAGATATCATGGAACTATGGATGTTTTTGAGTAAGAAAAATTCACAAATTGAGAATATTTTTTTAAATGAGCTATCATATATGTGTATATGATTTAACAGTAATTTAAAGTATAAAGTTGTTAAGCAAGATTGCCAGGCAATTACCGAAATAAATATATGAAAGATATTGAATCCAATATAATAAATTATCTACAGAAGAAGGCGGATGCGGCTACGATAAGTGAACTTACAAAACAGTTTGCAATTAACCGCAATACCATTGCAAAATATCTCCAGGTTCTTGTCAGGAGAGGGGATGTTGAAGTGGCGCAGTTTGGGATGATGAAATTTTATCGGTTGAGCTCGCGAATTCCTGCGAAGGTAATGCTTCGCCTTGTAATGGACCCAGCCTGTATCATTGATATGGAGAAAAATATTGTTTCCTGCAATAAATATTTCCTGGAATTATTTTCTTTCAATGCATCTGAACAAATACCCCATTCACACTATGCATTCCCAGAGGAGTTCTGTCAGGACGATCTGATCGATGCCATCACCAATGGAATCCAGGGGGAAATGTCAGAGGAGATCTGTATGATGAATATATCAGGGAGGAACTATACCCTTCATGTAAAAATTCTACCACTAATTCTTGAAGACAATACTTATGGGTGTGGTGTAATCTTCAGGGATGAATCCCGTGTTCAGCCGTTTTCCTTTTTTTTTGGAGGAGTCTGAAGGAAGATATCGTGCAATTGTTGATGACCAGCCAGATCTTGTATGCCGGAGAGCACCAGATCTTACCCTTATATATATCAATAAAGCTTATTGCGATGCTGCACGGCGTTCAGCAGATGATCTTCTGGGGAAGAGACTATTCCCTTTTACGCTCACCAGTCTCTCATTAGAAACTGAAGCTGTTTACCAACAAATAACCCTTGAGAATCCAATTATTGAATTTGAAACGAAAGATGTTACCAGTAACGGACTTAACCGCTGGTTGCAGTGGTATGTGCGGGGGCATTTCTCTGCCCATGGAGAATTATTGGAGTATAACGCAATCGGCAGGGATATCACTCAGTTAAAACGGTGTGAAGAGCAGAACCGATTATATCTGCAATCGGTTGAGTACATTGTGCACGAACGAACACATGCACTTCAGGAATCTAACCAGAAGCTTGCAGAACAATTAATGGTTTCAGAGAAAAAAGCAGCTTTTTTATCAGAACAGGAGTTATGGTATCGAGCGGTCTTTAATAATATTGCCGAACTTACCCTTCTGTTTGAACAGGATGAAGAAGGAGAAGCAGACAGAATAATCGAGGCAAATATTCGAGCCTGCCAGGTTTTACAATACAATCATGATGAACTGGTCTTAATGGTATCTTCAGATATTATTACAGAAAAACACAATACCAAATACCAAAAAAGTTATGTGAAACAGTTCACTGAAGACCAGATTATCAGGTACCAAGGAATTATGATGAGAAAAGACGGGGGGGAAATTTTAGTTGACATTTCAGAACAACGATTCAGAATGAAAGAAAAATCTGTCGTTCTGATGATCTGCAGATGTATGGAGGAACCCAAGGATCTCTAAGCTCAGGATGTCTCCGTTTTCAAGTCTTAATGTGAGATCAACAAACTCATCAAGCGCCTCAACCTCGGCAAATTCTGTTACCAAAAAGCTGTACCCAATACCTGAAAATCTGAAGTGAACATTAGTGTTAATGAAATCCCAGCAAATACTCAACAACCGGCACTATCCTGATCTCCACACCATCTTCCTCCATGATCTTTTCGGCCTGTTCAGTGATGATATACCCGGTATCCAGATCAAATGCTTTACAAGCAGTTAACAGACCACCAATCTCCCGCTCCATATTCTTCCCGGTCTGATCATGGATGACGGTGTAATCTGCACTCATTCCAGTCTCTCCTACAGGATGGAGACCGACAATGACAAGAAGGGAGTTATCATAGAGGATATGGAGCCTGGCAAAATCGTATTCCTAATTTCGAATTATCCATATGCTATGATTGCAAATATTAATCATGGATATACTGAGGGTCTACCTTGATGTTTGTTGTTTATGTCGACCCTTTGATGATCAGACACAGCCAAGGAATTTCATTGAAAGTCAGGCCGTCCTTGAGATATTAAGGAATTGTGGATTTACATGGACACTGGTGATAAGTGATCTTATTGAATTTGAACTCGCTCAAATCCCGGATAAGATGAAATATCTGCAGGTGTATCAAAATCTTCCAAAAAATTTT
>JAAYPD010000132.1 GCA_012520015.1 Methanomicrobiales archaeon | reverse complement strand
TAGTGCAGATCGAATACGTGAACGTCTATCAGGAGAATGTATTAACCATCCGGTCGATCACCGGTTTTTGAAAAATTCCCTGATATTTATTGAAGATGTATTGAAAATCCGACGCCCAAAGAAGAAGATGCCAGATCCCATCACCACATATAATTCCACCATGGCAGTACTTACAAATCAGGAAGTGGAAGAATAGTATGTGCACGGGTTTTTTCAATAATGTGATCTGGCATTAATTTCTTTCCAGGTTTTTTATGCGCAATTGCATCAGGATCTATAAAACCATGGGCATTTTGTGATTTATTCAATAGATTATATGATTATGAGAAGAAAAGTATTACAAGATATGAATTCATAATACTCATGATGCAAAAGGCTTCGTGTAATTTTTAATTTAATCATTTACACGGTATAATAAAAGGGAGCATAAATGGGAGTGATCTGAAATGAAGTTGTATAGGATTGCATTTTTTACATTAATATCATTGATTCTGCTTTCTGCAGCATGTATGTCTGAACCAGGTAAGGATTTGTCAACAAAAGCAGGAACATCAGATGCCAGTTCGAATCCACAAAAAACAGATGATGACAGGTATTATTACAATATCAGGATAGTCTCACCGGTCGACCTTGAGTCAATGAAGAATGAGTTAAGCAGTGATGAATCACTAATTACTAATGAAAACGGGATCATTATTGGTATTGTCTCTCCAAGAAAATTATTTATCCGCGGTGACCTGGTTGATTTACAGAAAGAGTCTGGTAAGAGAGGGAAGACATTTGATAAAACTGACGTGGCTGAACATCTCGTTGACATAGTTTTTGGAAATGATAATGCCAAGTTGAATCTCTTTAAATCAAATAAGGATTATCAGTTCTGGATGGATGCGTTCTATACCAATGATGACAAAAAATATCTCCTCGAGATCGCACAAATTCTTAATACTCTGTCAGATACAACGGAATTTGAAGATGAAGAACTTGCTTTGGGCTTCCTGAAGACCAATTATGCAAATGTCCCTTATAATTTCTATAATATCAAGATCATTCCCCAGAAGATGCTTGATGAATTTAAAGATAATCGTAAGAGCGATGAACGTCTTATAAAAGATGATGAAGGGAAACTGATAGGAATTGTGGGCAATGATCACCTTTACCTGGCAGATTCAATGTCATTTGAAGACCGGAAGTACTACATGCTTTATGGAATACTCTATAGCATGGGAATGCATGGTACCACCTATTCAGAAAAAGACAGCTTCTTCTACCAGGTAGGAGGGGTTAGAAATACCGGTCTGTCTGACCTTGATAAGGAAGCGATTAAGCTACTTTATGGTGGCAGGCTTAAGACCGGTATTGACATGGAAGAGATGAAAAAGACACTTGGTCTGAAGACATAACCTTTCCCTGATTTTCTTTTGGAACCAGTTAATCAGTTAAAAATTATTGATAACCGGATGACATTCAATTATACTGCCTGACTGGCAAGTTTCAGTGTTCCATTTTCCAGATTGAGGATCCTGTCTGACATGAAGGAGAGAACATCCTTGTCATGGGAGATTATGATATATGTCATTAAATCCCGTTTTTTGATATCTTTTAGCAGTCGAAGTATCTGGGCCTGGACAGATATATCAAGCCCGGAAGTTGGTTCGTCTAATATTATGAGTTCTGGTTTTACTAAGAGAATACGGGCAAGTGCAAGACGCTGGGCCTGACCACCTGAAATTTCATGGGGGTAGCGTGCAAGTATCTCCGTCTGAAGACCCACATCATGTAAAACCTCCTCCCATCCTCCTTTTGGCAGAGTAACACCAGGGAGCTGGAGCAGGCGGTTCATAGTTACTTCAAGTTTTCTGACCGGATTAAATGTACCTCCAGGATCCTGGAATAATACCTGGATTTTCTTTCGAATCTCATTTTTTATTCTCTGACTGGTTAATGTAAGATTCACCCCCTGAAACCATATCTCCCCACTATCAGGTTCTTCAAGACATGCAAGAATTCTTCCAAGGGTGGTCTTCCCACTTCCTGATGGTCCGCAAATACCAACAGTCTCTCCGGTATAAACAATAATGGAACAGTTATTGAGGATGGTGTGCTTCAATCCTGTAAGTCCGCTTCGATATTCTTTGTAAATGTTTTTACCTTCAATCAGTACTGATGACATCGAATCACTCTCCCTTTCAAGATCCCAGGTTGAGCTGGTTTAATGTGGCAGATATCTGATGCATATGGGCATCTTTGTGCGAACCTGCAACCCTTTGGAAGGTCTGTCAGTGGCGGTGCATATCCTGGAATGGGAATAAACCCGTTCTCTGGCAGGCTTTGAATGAGACCTTTTGTGTAGGGATGCAACGGGTCGGAAAGCACATCATCAGCCAGGCCTGATTCTACAATTTCACCTGCATACATTACCACAATATCCGTTGCAATGGTTCGTGCAAGTCTGATATCATGCGTTATAAGAAGAAGGGTACGGTCCTCATGAATTACTTCCATCAGGCTGTCCTGTACATCTGATATCCTGGCTGTATCAAGGCCCTTTGTAGGTTCATCGGCGATAACAAGCTCTGGCTTTAAGGACAGCACTATGGCTGTTACTGCTCTCTGGTTCATGCCACCTGAACATTGACAAGGATACAGGGAGGCAGCTTTTTCAGGATCAAAAAAGCCTGACTTCTTTAACATGGAGAGGATATGATTATGCTGTTTTTCCCAGGAAACAGTCTGATGTACAGTAACAGGTTCCTTTACCTGGCGGTATATCTTATAGATCGGGTTAAGGGCCCGGTCCGGACTTTGAAACATGATTCCAATATCTGATCCCCGGATCTTCTCCATATCAGAAATTTCTAACTGGTAGAGATCACATCCCCTGAACCTGATAGTGCCACAGACCAGGGAGTTTTTAGGGAGAATCCTGAGAATGGCATGAGCTATTACTGACTTTCCACATCCGGATTCTCCAATTATTGCCATACATGTCCCTTTTTTCACGGTAAAGGAACATTTTGAGACCGCTGGAATATCCTGGCCCGGAGTACAGAATGTGATTGAGAGATCTGTTATTTCAAGAAAAGGGCTTGTGGCTTTCATTCTGATACTATCTCCTGTTCATCTGTTTCATACATCATTCCAAGACGTGTTACAGCAAGCACTGATATGCAGATGCAAAGGGTGGGAGGGAGAAACCACCACCACATCTCGCGAATAAACCCTCCATGAGTAAATGCATCAGAGATCATTTTTCCCCAGCTCTCCATCATCGGATCAGAGAGTCCAAGGAAGGACAATGAGGCCTCGGAGATCATAGCACCTGCAATAGTAAGCATAAAT
>JAAYPD010000131.1 GCA_012520015.1 Methanomicrobiales archaeon | reverse complement strand
TTCCTTGACAAGACAACACAAAGTGTCCAACAGGAAGTATTAGACCGGACAGAAGCATTTTTTCTGATTCTTGCAGGAGCAGAGCCTTCAATTGACGAGGAGATGAGAACAAGTCTTCCCAATATCTCCAGAGAACTAATCGCATTAAAAAAACCAGTAACTCTTGTGACACCTGATGAACTTAACGTCATCGCCCAGCGAAACCATGTAGATGATATATACCTTATCAATGAGACAGGCATCATATTTACAACGACTTATCCGGAAGATATGGGATTTGACCTGAAAAGTGTAGGCCTTGAATCATTCCTCAATGACATCATGGATTCAGGGAGGATCTCTCTTGACCGTGCCGCAGTCAATGCACTAAATGGCGAAATAACCAAGTATGCCTATTACAGTCACCCAGGAACCGGTTACATCATCGAGACATCCATCAGATTAAGAGATGCACTGGAGCGGACAAAATCAATAGATTTCACTTCTTTCCTGATGGATGATCTCCTCCAAAATGTCCAGACGCAAAATTCTTTTGTTAAAGAGATAGATCTCTTCTCTTCAAACGAACTAAGTCAGTTTTCCCTCATTAACGAAGGGAGAAAGATGGATCCTGAAATTTATAAAGTCGCAAAAGCTCACGGTGAAGTTCGTCTGATTTCCGAAGGTAACCTGACAATATATACTCACTTCCGTCCAAAAGAAAAAGAAGCCGACTATACCGGGAACCTGACCAGCATGGTGGTATATGACACAAGTATGCCAAGGGATGAGCTAACAAAAACCGCCTGGCATACCCTGCTTGTCCTTGTAATTGTAACAATTGTATCATTTCTTGTATCAGGAAGACTGTTCAGGCAGTTGGTATTGCACCGTCTTATGCATATCACGGATTGTCTGCACAGGATTGGAGACGGAGATTACTCTGTTCGGATTGATGAGTCAGGAAATGATGAGTTTACTCTTATTGCCAGTGAAATCAACCGGATGAGTGGCCTTGTGCTTGCCAGGGAAGAAGAACTCAGGCAATTACACCAGGACCAGGAGAAGATAATTGAAGAGAGAACCAGAGAGCTTAGAAAGCTTAAAGATGCATTTGAACAGGCAAATATCAAACTTACCATGCTGAATGTCATCACCAGGCATGATATCATCAACCAGTTAACCGCTTTGTCAGGTTTCCTTGACCTGGTATTAGAGATAAACACAAAGGAAGATGTTCGGGAATATACCAGTAAATGCAGGCAGATATCAGAAGTCATCCACGAACTCATAATTTTTACAAGAATATACGAGGATATCGGGATTAATGATCCAACATGGCAGAATGTAAGAAGAACTATTGAGAAAGCAATGATGGACCATCCGGATGCCCATCTGGACTATGATCTACCCAAGGAAAATGTATTTGTTCTGGCAGATCCCCTGTTTGAAAAAGTATTCTACACGTTTATAGATAATACACTCAGGCATGGTGAGTATGCAACAAAATTCTCAGTCTCTTATCAATTCCCTGGCAGGGATCTTGTAATTGTTTACAAAGATGATGGAGCCGGAGTTGTAGATATTGACAAAACCCGTTTATTTGAAAAAGGATTTGGAAACCACACCGGTTTTGGACTATTTATCGCAAAGGAGATACTTGCAATTACTCAAATTACAATAAAGGAGACAGGAGAACCTGGTGAGGGGGCAAGGTTTGAAATCTTTGTTCCGGAAGGTTTTTGGAAGTTTGCAAGTTCTGAAACAGATACGAATATAAAGCCACCTTCCCCCTGATATCTCTGTTATTTGAGACAGACAATAAACAATAGAAATTCATTTATAATCTCATGATACATATACTTCCTTCTGGTTCATATGTAAATTGAATGATTTGAGTTTATGGATTTATTCAAAGTAGATAAGAAAAATTAATATTCCTTTCATATCCAGAATGGGGGAGGGTCCCATCATTTTAAGAGGATTTTGGAATGGTACCATAACGTATTCTCATAGTCGAAGATAACCGGATTGAGGCACTTGACCTGATCAAGATTATCGAGGCCCATGGTTATGATCTCGCCGGAGTAGCAAAGACTGGAGAAGAAGCGATTCACATTGCCATGAATAATAATCCAGATGCTATTCTTATGGACGTAAAGTTAGAAGGAGATATGGATGGGATAAATGCAGCAGAACAGATAAACAGCATACAAAATGTTCCAGTCATATTTCTTACTGGTTATTCTGATGCAAAAACAATAAGAAGAGCCACAACAACAAGACTTGCAGGATTTATCGTCAAACCATTTTCAGAAAATGAGATTATAAATGCCCTTGAAGTTGCTATTTATAAACATGAATCCGATAAGTTAGTCCATGAAAATCGTCAATGGTTAAAGGTCGTTCTTGACTCTGTAGGAGAAGGCATTATCGCCACAAACACGGCTGGCGAGATACGACTTATGAACACCGCTGCGATCAGGATTCTTAAAATACAACACGAATTTATCGGTCGCTTTCTTCCAGACATCTTAACTTTGTACCGTTCTTCAGACGATCTTCCGGTATCTCTCCCATTTAATATTCAAAAACCCTTATCTCTTTCAGAGATCGACTACCCACTATATGTCAAACAAGGATCTGACTCAAGGATCTATGTAGATGGAGTCATTTCCCCCCTTCAGGAACCTAATCATGGATATACAGGAGTAGTCATCAACTTGAGAGATATCTCTGAAAGTATTATTATGAAACAGGTTGTTCATGATGCATTCGAGCAGATTGAAGAAAATCTTGAAAAATTTGCCGTACTAAACGATCAGATAAGAAACCCACTTGCAGTTATCGTTGCAATTCTTGATCTAAACGATAGTGAACAATTAAAGAATATTATGCCATATATTCGTGAGATTGACGAGATAATCGACAGACTTGATAACGGATATATTATGTCATCAAAAATTCGACGGTTTTTGAAGAAATACCATGAGATTAACTAATAGTTACGTATTTAAATTTATTCTCACTCTTTTACTGTTTATTGTCGGAATTTCCTTTACCATGGGGTATAGTTATCTTTTATTTCATATTCTTGCTGAATTTTTTAGTATCATCATCGCCGGGATAATATTTGTCATAACCTGGAATAGCAGGGATAAGCTTGATAACGGATACTTTCTCCTGATTGGGATTTCATTTTTTTTTATTGGAGGTATTGACCTTTTCCATACCATTGCCTACCAGGGAATGAATGTTTTTGTTGATTATGATGCAAACCTTCCTACCCAGATGTGGATTGTTGCACGATGTATTCAGGCAGCATCCTTTGTAATCGCCCCACTCATAATTACCCGTCGGATAAATGAAAAGACTGTCTTCACGACATATTTTATCCTGACTGCCTCACTAATAATTTTAATATTCAGCGGATATTTTCCTGACTGTTATATTGAGGGGTCAGGACTTACTTCCTTTAAAATCATCGGTGAATATATCATATGCCTGATCTTGTTTATTGCAATATATCTTCTTTTTAAAAAGAAAAACCACTTTTCAAGAGAGGTTCTTCTCCTGTTATATGGGGCTCTTCTCACCACAATTCTCTCAGAGCTTGCTTTTACGGCATATATCAGCGTTTATGGTCCTGCCAATTATCTTGGACATCTCCTGAAAATTATTGCCTTTGCCTTTATTTACCAGGCAATTGTTGTAACTGGCCTTCGAAAACCCTTTGATACCATGTTTCGAACTCTCTCACAAAGTGAGGCAAAATACCGAACCTTTTTTAACAACATGGATGAGGGAGTTGCAGTATTTGATCTCGTCGAACATGATGGGCCAACCGATTATAAGTTTATTGATGTAAACAGACGATACGCTTCGATGATGGGAATAGATCCTGAAGATATCATCGGAAAGAAAGGAAGAGAGATATATGGGCAGGATTCTGCACCACCCCATCTTCAGTATTACCAGTCGGTTTTGAACACCAAGGAATCACTAAGGTTTTCCGCCATCCATAAACCTGATATGAAACATTATGCAGTATCTGTCTTCTTCATCGAAGGAAAAAGACTGGCAACTGTTGTTACAGATGTAACAGCTCTAAAAATATCAGAAGATGCTCTGATCCGTGCAAATAAGAAACTCAAGCTCCTCAGCCAGATTACCAAGCATGACATTAATAATGACCTCTCACTTGCATATGCCTCGATCGATCTCATACAAGGCAAAATTCCCAGAAACCCTGCAACTGATGAGTACTTTGGTTACCTGCGAAGTTCGATCGATGCCATCAATTCCAAGATTGATTTTACCCGGAACTATGAGCATATGGGGACACAAAAACCCTTCTGGCAATCATTATCCAAAATTATCACTGACATTCGTGAATCTGACCCCCGGTATTCACATATTAGCATCTATGATTCATTGGATTCGCTTGAGATATTTGCAGATCTGATGCTTCCTAAGGTCTTTGTAAATCTTGTTGAAAATTCGATCAGACATGGAAAAAAAGTGTCTGCAATATATATTTCATAC
>JAAYPD010000130.1 GCA_012520015.1 Methanomicrobiales archaeon | reverse complement strand
TGAAACTCTGTTCTTTTTCATAAGAGCAAAACGAGGCCTTATCAAAACTGATCAGTGATGCACCTGCACTTTGTGCTCCCGTAACACCTTTAATCTTTTGATGTACCCTTGAAATAGGTTCTGTTTTTCCACTCACAAGGCATTGTGCCGACTTAATCTTCTCATCATCCAAAACATTAAAATTCATTTCCCAGGCTTTTTTTAGTTCAGGTGATTTGTGAAGATAGGTTCCGTCTACCTCAAAAACAAAAAAAACCCCTTTTAAAATCTCATCCTTATTTTCAATAATTTTGGGATGCTTAAGAAAATCTTCAGGTTTCCAGTTACTCAAAAAAGATAACAATGCCTTCGATTCTACAGAGCCATTTTTTTCAAGAATTTTCTGATGAAGAGATCTGAAAGCCTCAAAACATTTCTTAGATCTTTTTGTGACAACAACAGCATTTTCTCCGTCATCTTCAAGAATACTCGCAACTTTTGAAGAGTCATTCAATATTTTTTCTCGATCTTTCTTCTTAACATACTCTATTCCAAAGACATTTTTTTCATTATCACATAAAAAATACGGAAAACATCCTGCACCTGATCTGCTATCCTGTTTAGGAACGACCAGCTCTTTAGGCCGGGATTTTCCTCCCTTTGTTCTTATATCAATAATATGATTTAATTGGCCTTCTTTAGACAAATTTAAGACAAAAGATACTTTCGCTGTACTATAACCTTTTCTTGGGATTGAGCAGTTCTCATCATCTGTAAGAATGTCGTAATACTGGTTAAGGGCCTGAATAATCACGAAACACCCCCTTTCACCAGACATTTACCAACATCAATAACACCATCATGCATCTCTGCCCTGAAAAATACCGCTCTCATCTCATCGTCAAAGTCAATATCATAAAGCATGAATCCAAAATCCTGATTTTTCCCGGCATAAATGGATTCAGGTATGGGCCCTTCAATAAGCTCAAAATTCAACGGAAATTCCCTGCACCCAAAATAGGGCTGATGAAAGTACTGACCTTTTCTCATTCTCCGTAATGCAACATTATAATGTTTTTCAACCGAATCATCCGGTCCTGCTTTATCAGTAACTTCAAAATGAGCATCAATACAATAACATACATCACGAAGAACATATGAGGCCCGTTGTTGCCGTTCAGCATTAGTATCCTGGTATAGACTCACCTCATTTCCCTTTAAAGCACTATTGACCTTACCTGATGGAATCTTCCCTTCAACCTCGTTCCTGCGGATATTATCAAACTTAATTGGATTAATCACATGAATCCGATCAATCACCCAACGGATAGCAGGCTTCCAATAAATTGCTTCAAGAATTCCCCTTGCAGCAGATGGAGTCATAACATCATAACTAACCCGTTCAACTTTCATTTCAGGCCTGGTAAAGCAGGCATAATCGCCCCAGACTTTAAGTTTAATTCCAAATCCCATGTCAACACCTATGCAATTAACAATCCTCCAAAATTATCCTCTTCAGAAGCACGGATAAGGCCGGTTTGCTCACTATACAATCCCGATCTCACAAGAATGTGATATCGTTCACCAATGGTCTCAACTGCCCCGGATTCTTCAAGCTCCAAAAACTCCTGGTAGTAGATATTTATCGTGTATCCCTGAAGTTTTCGTGCAAAATTACCAGGAAAACCAATTTTTCTGATATTTTCGATAACCTTTACAGCTTCATCATCATATGGAATAATCACGTCATAGGTATCTTCCTCTATTAATCTGAACTTAAAACTGACATCTTCAAATGGAAATGACAAATCTCGTTTTTGCTCTTCCAGAGATTTTAATATATTTTTCATGTCAAGCCCATCATCCCCTTCGTAAAAATACAACCTGGAAAAGTACTCCTCAATAGCCTTAAGAGAGAGAGGATCTTCATGAGACTTCATTACCATCTCTCCAATTTCACCCAGTTTTTGTTGCCAGCTCGTAGGTTTCCCATGTTTTTCAATTGAAGAAAATAAAAAGACAGAACCTAAGGAACGCTTTCCTTCACGGTTGCATCTTCCGGCAGCCTGGGCTATCGAATCAATACCTGTCATTGCCCGGTACACAACAGGAAAGTCTACATCTACACCAGCTTCAATAAGTTGCGTAGATATAACACGACAATCCGCCCCCCTGGATAAATTCTCCCTAATTTCGTCCAAAACTTTTCTTCTGTGTACCGGACACATCTTTGCGCTTAAATGATATACTTTACAGGATTTGGACAATTCATCATATATTATCTGGGCATGTTTTCGGGTATTTACAATACATAATACCTGATTATGCTCTGAAAGATGATCAACCAAATCTTCATCCGAAAGCTGGCCCAGATGTGAGATCTGAACACGTTTGAACTGTTCATATAATTGCTGGGGAGAATTCATTATCTCCGTAACAGAAAGGCTTTTGTCAATAAAGTCCCCAATTTTTGGTTGTGTGGCAGTGCATAACACCACCGTCGAGCCATAATTTCCTACAAGCTCAGACAATGCCTGTAATGAAGGTTTTAGATATTCTGTTGGAAGCATTTGAGCTTCATCAAGAATAATGACGCTTCTGGAGAGATTATGCAGCTTCCTACACCGTGATCTTTTATTTCCAAAAAGTGACTCGAAAAATTGAACATTCGTCGTCACCGTTATTGGAATGTCCCAATTTTCCCAAACGACTTTGAACCGATCCTTTTTCGTCTGAAAATCATAATTATCCTCTCTGACCGGGTCAAAATTACTGTGATGTTCAAGAACATTCTTCTCTCCAAAAATATCCCTGAATATTTTTGCATTTTGTTCAATAATGCTGGTATA
>JAAYPD010000129.1 GCA_012520015.1 Methanomicrobiales archaeon | reverse complement strand
CTTGGCATATCCCTTATGATAGGAGAATGTGTAATAACGCCAGCCATATCTATCCTCTCCGCGGTGGAAGGAATAAGGCAGATACCAGGCCTGGAAATTATGTCCCAGGAATGGCTGATCTTCCTGGCGATATTAATCACCCTGGGACTGTTTTTATTTCAGAAGAGAGGGACTGAAGGAGTATCAAGGACTTTTGGCCCGGTCATGGCCGTCTGGTTCCTTGTCCTGTTCACATCCGGAGCGATATCAGTATCGCTCAGCCCTGAAATTCTGTTTGCAATCAATCCTTTATATGCGGTGCAATTCTTTGTTCATAACGGAATCCAGGGATTTGTTTCATTATCGATGATCGTATTATGTGCCACTGGGGCTGAAGCACTATTTGCTGACATGGGGCATCTTGGGCGTGAACCGATTCAATATGCCTGGGGTTTTGTATTTGTGGCGGTTCTTTTCTCATACATGGGCCAGGCTGCACACCTGCTTCGAAACCCAGGGGTAGGCAATCCATTATTTGAGATGGTATTTTCAATCTCACATGATATTTATATTCCATTTCTCATCCTCATGATAATTGCCACTGTTATCGCCTCCCAGTCGGTGATCAGCGGGATATTCTCAATAATTTACCAGGCAATTACAACCCATCTCCTACCAATGCTTCCGGTTGACTATACTTCCGACGAATTAAGGACCCAGATTTATATCAACACGATAAACTGGCTTTTATGTATTGCCGTTATCTGTGTTCTTCTGATATTCCAGTTCTCTGACCGGCTGGCAAGTGCATATGGACTTTCAGTAACCGCTACAATGTCGATCACCGGCTCGTTCATGGTTGCTATCTTCTTTCATCGGCAAAAGTACATTTACATGGGGATTGCCGTCATCGTCACCATGGTGGATATATTGTACTTCCTGACCACGGTAACAAAGATTCCTCATGGAGGATATCTCTCCCTGGTTATCGCTTCAATCCCATTCACGATTATTATCATCTACACAGCCGGACAGAGGGCACTTTACCGGTCCATGAAACCACTGGGACATGACCAGTTTATTAAAAAGTACCTCCGTGCTTACAAATATGATCGACACATCAGGGGAACGGCATTATTTTTTGCACGTTCTCTTGACGAGGTCCCGGCTTATATCTCAAGGACGATGTTTAACAATGAAATTATTTACGAAGAGAATATCATCATCTCAGTGGACATTAAAAAAGAACCTTATGGTTTCTCCTGGCACCTGGACAGATCGATAGAACCTGGTCTGTCTCGTCTCTCAATCAGCCATGGGTATATGCAGATTATCGACCTGATGAGAATAATCCGTGATGCCGGAATTGAAGAGAAGACTATCTTTTATGGCATGGAAGAGATAGTCACCAGGAACATTGTCTGGAAGATCTTCAGTGCCATTAAAAGGCTTTGCCCGTCATTTGTTCAATATCACCGGCTGCCATCACATAAAGTCCACGGGGTTATCACAAGGGTTGAGCTCTGACTGCCTGAAGATGACCCATGTATAGTTTTTTCCATAAATCAGGTCCAAATACCATCCTTTAAGAATTAAACATGCCCAATTTGGGCGAAGGTTTGTGATAGATATTTCTAAAGGGAGAGGATATTTTATTGCCTCATACCAAGATATGGTAACGGGGTGAATTGTAAATGTGCACCGTTGGCGGACCTGTTGACATTGATTTTGATGAAAGACTTAAACCAAAAAACTACAAATGCAAGGATTGTGGTGGCAGTTTCAGTTCATTAGGTAAAAATATCCGTTGTCCTACCTGTGGTTCGGATAACTGCATTGCTGCATGACCTGGTCGTTTAGAGATGATTATCTCTGCATCCAGGGCTCCAGGTCCTTTCTTCTTGTAGGAAGGGTTCTATCCCCCTTTCATCTCTTTGTTGAGACTGCCAGCAGGGAACATTCTCAGTACCTTGAGGCAGGAGACATGGTTGCAGTCTCTGCACCTGAAGGCGGGGAGATGGGACAGGCGATGATCCTTCTTGAACTGGTGAGGGAATACCATGCTCCTCTTGTTGTTCTCCCTAAAGATCACCCGGGTAGTAAAAGACTGAAGATGGTCGTATCCGCAGGAGATCATATCGAATTAAACTGCTCAATTCAGCGCGGAACTCATCCTGAACAACATCTGCTTTGTGGATCTGATGAGATGGCAGGACTGATTTTGAAAAAAGTTGATGATGGAGTTGAGATTGCCAGAGGAGAGGACCTGAGTGTAAAAATACTAAAAAGGATGGTTATCTCTCATCCTCGTTAGTATCTTCTCTTTTAAAAATCGTTGTAAAACCTTCAGAGATAGTTCTGCATTTTCTCTTCTGATTATATAGAACAATACTTGTATGAAGGTAAATGATCGCAATTATAAGGACAAGATCTATGACGCCAATGAGTGCTGCAGGCAGGTTGTATCCAAAGCTGGAAAAGACCTGGGAGTCTATAAGTGGAACCATGAGGATTCCAACAAGGAAACACAATATTCCTGTGATTATTACCATAATATCTTTAAAATCCATAATTATCTCCCATATTATATCTGGCTCCAGGTTTTAAAGATTTATAACTCCCTTATCCTGAGGATCAGGATCCCTGCCTTTTTCTGCCTGGATAACAGAACGTCCAATTTCTTCGGTCAGGTTATTAACCAGTGACTTTATCTGTTTTCATTGGTAATATAATAGGGTTGCCCCGGTAGGGTAGAGGATATCCTTGGAGCCTCCGGAGCTTTAGACCTGGGTTCAAGTCCCAGCCGGGGCGCTCTTTGTAACAGTTCAACGCTCTGCCCTTTTTTCTGGTCACTCCAGAGAGTGTTGCCTGACTGCAGCAACACCAAGGACCAGTCTTGTCTGACGACAGTTACGAAGCTTCTTCAAGAAAATAAGAAACAGGTATACGGACATTATTCTATTTCACCTGTTTTTTTGGCTGAGCATAGACATCGACATACGCTTCATCATTTACATAAAAGTTGAAACAGCTATCTGCCTTAATGATGAATAAACCAGATATCGCTATACAGTGTACCGGCAATATGATACATGCCTCCAAGCGCCCATATCAATAGCACGAAAAATTTTTTAAGTACAATTAGACCAATACAAAAAAATTGTTTTGTAAT